>JANYFX010000750.1 GCA_025359585.1 Rhizobacter sp.
ACCGCGGCATCGGCTACGTGCCCGAAAACCGCGACATCTTCCCCAAGCTCACGGTGCACCAGAACCTGCAGCTCGGCGAAAAGCGCGGCAAGAAGACGCCGCGCTGGTCGTTCGACGACATGTACCGCATGTTCCCGCGCCTGAAGGAGCGCGAGCACACCGAAGCCGGCGTGCTCTCGGGCGGCGAGCAGCAGATGCTCACGCTGTGCCGCACGCTGATGGGCGACCCGGATCTGATCATGATCGACGAGCCCACCGAAGGCCTGGCGCCGAAGATCGTCGAGCTCGTGGCTGAATACTTGAAGACGCTGAAGGACCGTGGCGTGTCGGTGTTGCTGGTCGAACAGAAGCTGACGATTGCACTGCAGATTTCAGAGCGCTGCTACGTGATGGGCCACGGCAGCATTGTTTTCGAAGGCACGCCGGCCGCACTGCGCGCAGACGCCTATATTCGCAAAGAGTGGCTGGAAGTCTGAGCCTCTTCGCCACCGACACGAAGGGCGTTGTCGCGGTCGGGACAGCGCCTTTTTTTCGTCCCAGCCTAGAATCGAACGATCGTTCTTTTTTGTGATTCTGCTGATCAATTCCGGAGACAACGCATGAGCGCCACCTATGAACTTCGCGGCAACGTCGCAGTCATCACGCTGAACAATCCGCCGGTCAACGGCCTGGGGTACGAAACGCGTCTCGGCATCACGACCGGCCTGGAACGTGCGCTCGCCGATGCCGCTGTCAAGGCGGTCGTGATCACCGGCGCCGGCAAGGCGTTTTCCGGTGGTGCCGACATCCGCGAGTTCGGTTCGCCGAAGGCGCTGGCCGAGCCGAACCTGCTGAGCGTGATCCTCGCGCTCGAAGCGTCCACCAAGCCGGTCGTCGCTGCCGTGCACAGCGTCGCGATGGGCGGCGGCCTGGAGCTGGCCCTCGGCTGCCACTACCGCGTCGCTTCGCCCGGCACGCTGGTCGCGCTGCCCGAAGTGAAGATCGGCCTGATCCCCGGCGCTGGTGGCACGCAGCGCCTGCCGCGTGTGATCGGCGTCGAGAACGCGATCAACATGATCGTCAGCGGTGAGCCGGTCAAGAGCGAGATGCTGGCGATGGCGCCGGGCCAGAAGCTGTTCCAGAAGATCATCGAAGGCGACCTGATGGCTGGCGCGCTGGCCTACGCCGCCGAGGTGGCCGATGTGCGTCCGTTGCCATTGGTGCGCGACCTGAAGGTGTCGCACCCGAGCGCCGACGCCTACGTGCAGTTCGTGAAGAACATGGTCGCCGGCATGTCGAAGAACTTCCCGGCGCCTCTGAAGTGCGTCGAGGCGGTGGCGGGTTCGCTCAGGCTCAGGTTCGACGACGGCATGAAGCTCGAACGCGAACTCTTCATCGGCCTGATGTCCACGCCCGAATGCAAGGCGCTGCGCCACGCTTTCATGGCCGAACGCGCCACGAGCAAGATCCCCGACGTGCCGGCCGACACCCCGGTGCGCGAGGTGAAAAAGCTCGCCGTGATCGGCGCCGGCACGATGGGCGGCGGCATCGCGATGAACTTCCTGAACGCGGGCATTCCGGTCGTGATGCTCGAGATGAAGCAGGAAGCGCTCGACAAGGGCGTGGGCATCATCAAGAAGAACTACGAAGCGCAGGTCAAGAAGGGCAAGCTCAAACAGGACAAGCTCGACGCACGCATGGCGCTGCTGAGCACCACGCTGAACTACGCCGACCTGAAAGACGCCGACATGGTGATCGAGGCCGTGTTCGAAGAGATGGGCGTGAAAGAGAAGGTGTTCAAGACGCTCGACGAAGTGATGAAGCCCGGCGCGATCCTGGCCAGCAACACCAGCACGCTCGACGTCGACCAGATCGCTGCCTTCACCAAGCGCCCGCAAGACGTGATCGGCACGCACTTCTTCAGCCCCGCCAACGTGATGAAGCTGCTCGAAGTGATCCGCGGCAAGGCGACGGCCAAAGACGTGCTGGCGACCGTGATGGCGCTGGGCAAGAAGATCAAGAAGACGACCGTGGTCTCGGGCGTGTGCGATGGCTTCATCGGCAACCGCATGATCGAGCAGTACTCGCGCCAGGCCGGCTTTCTGCTCGAAGAAGGCTGCACGCCGGCGCAGGTCGACAAGGCGATGGAAAAGTTCGGCATGGCGATGGGGCCGTTCCGCATGGGCGACCTGGCGGGCAACGACGTGGGCTGGTACATCCGCAAGCGCCGCTACCTCGAAAAACCGAACCTGCGCTACAGCAAGACGGCCGATCTGCTGTGCGAGCTGGGCCGCTTCGGCCAGAAGACCAGCGCCGGCTGGTACGACTACGTGCCGGGCAAGCGCGACGCCATTCCGAGCAAGGTCGTTACCGACATGATCGAGAAGCACCGTGCCGAACTCGGCATCACGCCGCGCAAGATCAGCGACGACGAGATCGTGCACCGGCTGGTCTACGCGCTGGTCAACGAGGGCGCCAAGATCGTCGAAGAAGGCATCGCGATGCGCGCTTCCGACATCGACATGGTCTACCTCACCGGCTACGGTTTCCCGCTGCACCGTGGCGGGCCGATGAACTATGCCGATACGGTCGGGCTGTTCAACGTGGTGGCGGCGATGAAACGTTTCGCAGCCAACCCGCTCGACGACGCCGGCTTCTGGACCCCGGCGCCGCTGCTGGCGAAGCTGGCGGCCGAAGGCAAGTCGTTCAGTTGATCGTTCGACCGGACGCCGGGCGAAGCCCAGCCGTGCGCAAGCCGCCGCACCTTGAACACAGGAGACAAGACATGAACGACCGCGCCACCTTCACCCGGATGGAAGCCAGCACGCAGGCCGACTGGCAGAAGATCGGCGGCGAGTTCATGCCGTTCGCGAGCCGCCTGCCCGACCGCCTGATGGCGCACCTGAAAGTGCTGGAAGGCGACTACGGCGGCTTCCCGATCGACCGCTACACGCACTCGCTGCAGACCGCCACCAACGCGCTGCGCGCCGGGCGCGATGAAGAGTACGTGGTGTGCGCGCTGTTCCACGACATCGGCGACACGCTCGGCACCTTCAACCACTTCGACATCGCAGCCGCGATCCTCAAACCCTTCGTCAGCGAAGAGAACCTGTGGATGGTGCAGAACCACGGCATCTTCCAGGGCTACTACTTCTTCCACCACATCGGCCTCGACCGCAACCTGCGCGAGCAGTTCCGCGGCCACGCGCACTTCGATCGCACGGCCGAGTTCTGCGACCTCTTCGACAACCCGGCTTTCGATGCGAAGGCCGAGACGCTGCCGATGAGCGAGTTCGAACCGATGGTGCGGCGCGTGTTCGCGCAGCCGAAGAACAGCATCTACAAGGCTTCCACCGCCGTCTCGGGCGCGGCAGCCGCCACCGTTTGACCGACAGGAGAAAAAGCATGACCAGCGCCGTGATCGTTTCCACCGCCCGCACCCCCCTCGCCAAGAGCTGGAAGGGCGCTTTCAACATGACCCACGGCGCCACGCTCGGCGGTTTCGCCGTGCGCGCCGCGGTCGAACGTGCCGGCATCGAAGCCGCCGAAGTCGACGACGTGATCATGGGCTGTGCCACACCCGAGGGTGCGACCGGCAGCAACATCGCACGCCAGATCGCGTTGCGCGCCGGTTGCCCGGTAACCGTTTCCGGCATGACCATAAACCGTTTTTGTTCGTCCTGTTTGCAGACTATCGCGATGGCGGCGCAGCGCATCATCGCCGGCGAGTCCGACGTGCTGGTGGCCGGCGGTGTCGAGAGCATCTCGTGCGTGCAGAACGAAGCCAACCGCCACATGGGCGCCGACCCGTGGCTCGTGGAGCACAAGCCCGAGATCTACTGGAACATGCTGCAGACGGCCGAGCAGGTCGCCAAGCGCTACAAGATCGGCCGCGAGCGCATGGACCAGTACGGTGCTGGCAGCCAGCAGAAGGCCGCTGCCGCGCTCGAAGCCGGCAAGTTCACCGACGAGATCATCGCGTGCACCGTGACGACCGGGTTCGCCGACCCGGTGCTGGGCCTGCGCACGAAGGAAGTGACGATCAAGAACGACGAAGGCATCCGCGGTGGCACCACCTACGACGGCATCAAGGACCTGCGCTCGGCCTTGCCCGGCGGCCTGATCTCGGCTGGCAACGCCAGCCAGTTCAGCGACGGCGGCGGTGCCTGCGTGCTGATGAACGAAGCGCTCGCCTCCAAGCGCAACCTGAAGCCCATCGGCCGTTTCCTCGGCTTCGCGGTCGCCGGCTGCGAGCCCGACGAGATGGGCATCGGCCCGGTCTTCGCCGTGCCCAAGGTGCTGAAGAAGCTCGGCCTGACCGTCGCCGACATCGACCTGTGGGAGCTGAACGAAGCCTTCGCCGAGCGTGTCGGCGCAGTACAGCACCTGCACGGCGAAGGCCTCGTTCAGTTCCCACAGGTCGATGTCGGCAACGGTCAGGCCGAGCTTCTTCAGCACCTTGGGCACTGCGAAGACGGGGCCGATGCCCATCTCGTCGGGCTCGCAGCCCGCCACCGCGAAACCGAGGAAGCGGCCGAGCGGCTTCAGGTTGCGCTTGGAGGCGAGCGATTCGTTCATCAGCACGCAGGCGCCGCCGCCGTCGCTGAACTGGCTGGCGTTGCCGGCCGAGATCAGGCCGCCGGGCAGGGCCGAGCGCAGGTCCTTGATGCCGTCGTACGTGGTGCCGGCACGGATGCCCTCGTCGGCCTTGATGGTGACTTCCTTCGTGCGCAGGCCCAGCGCCGGGTCGGCGACGCCCATCGTCACGG
>JANYFX010000026.1 GCA_025359585.1 Rhizobacter sp.
AGGCGAGCTGCAACTCGACAGTGGCGAAGTGCTGCGCCTGCGCCAGCTGCTCGACCTGGCGCGCGCCAGCCGCAGCCGCTTCGTTGCGCTCGGTGAAGGCGACTTTCTGGCGCTGAGCGACGCGCTGCGCCAGCAGCTCGCCGACCTGGCCGCGCTCGCGCAAACGCACAAACAAGGCCAGCGCCTGTCCGGCGTCGCCGCACTCGCCTGGCAGGCCAGCGGCCACGGCCTCACGCTCGAAGGCGACGTGGCCTGGCGCCAACGCAGCGAAGCCTGGGCGCAAGCGCAAGAACAGGTGTTCGAGCTGCCCGCGAGCCTGGGCGCCGAGCTGCGCGACTACCAGCTCGAAGGCTACCGCTGGCTGATGCGCCTGAGCGCGAGCGGCTTCGGTGCAGTGCTCGCCGACGACATGGGTCTGGGCAAGACCGTGCAGACGCTGGCGATGCTGCTGCAGCGCGCGGCCGGCGGGCCGGCGCTCGTCGTCGCGCCGACTTCAGTGTGTGGCAACTGGCTGCTCGAAGTAGCGCGCTTCGCGCCCGGTTTGCAGGTCGAGCTGTATGGCGACGTGCTCGGCGGTGATGGCGTCGAAGACGAGTTGAGCGATGCGCCCGCGGCGCCCGAGGCCGAAGAGGAGTCCGCCCCCGACAACGCCCGCCGCGCCGCGCGCCGCCGCCAGGTGCGTGCGCTCGGGCCTGGCCAGGTGCTCGTCTGTTCCTACGCGCTGTTGCAGATCGACGCCGACATCCTTGCCGCGCCGGCCTGGCACAGCGTTGTGCTCGACGAAGCGCAGGCCATCAAGAACCCGGCCACGCGCCGTGCCAAGGCTGCCCTGAAACTCCAGAGCAATTTCCGCCTCGCGCTGACCGGCACGCCGATCGAAAACCGGCTCGGCGAGTTGTGGTCGATCATGGGTTTCTGCAACCCCGGTTTGCTCGGCAGCGCAGAGCAGTTCGCGCAGCGTTTCGCCGGGCCGATCGAGCGCGAGACCGATCCTCATGTCAAGGCGCAGGCCTCGCGCCGGCTGCGCCGCTTGCTGTCGCCGTTCCTCTTGCGCCGCACCAAGGCCGAGGTGCTGACCGACCTGCCGCCGCGCACCGAGATCGTCCACGAAGTCGTGCCCGGCCCGAAAGAACGTGCCTTGCTCGAAGCGCTGCGCCAGCAGGCCGAGGCGAGCGTGGCGCAGGCGATCTCTGCCAACGCACAAACGGGTGGCGCGAAAGAAGGCCAGAACCAGTTCCACGTGCTCGCCGCGTTGACGCGCCTGCGCCGCGCCGCCTGCGACCCGCGGCTGGTGGCGCCCGAACTCGGCATCGTCGGCGCCAAGGTGCAGGAGTTCGAACGGCTCGCGATCGAGCTCGTCGCCGGGCGCCACAAGGCGCTGGTGTTCAGCCAGTTCACCGACTTCTTGCACTTGCTGCGCGCACGGCTGGACCTCGCGGGCTTGAGCTACCAGTACCTCGACGGCAGCACCCCCGCGGCCGAGCGCGGCAAGCGCGTGGCGGCGTTCCAGGCCGGCGAGGGCGACCTGTTCCTGATCAGCCTGAAGGCCGGCGGTTTCGGCCTGAACCTGACCGTGGCCGACTACGTGATCATTGCCGACCCGTGGTGGAACCCGGCCGCCGAAGAGCAGGCCAGCGCCCGAGCCCACCGCATCGGCCAGCTGCGGCCGGTGACGGTCTACCGCCTCGTCACGCAGGGTTCGATCGAAGAGAAGATCGTGCGCCTGCACCGCAGCAAGCGCGACCTGGCCGAAGGCATTCTGAGCGGGCAGGACACGGCGGCGCCGGTCGATGCGGGGCAGTTGATGGAGCTGCTGAAGGCGGATTGATCGTGGCCGGTATGGCCCGCGAGGCCGGCCCCGCTCACGCCACCGTCACGCCCTTCCAGAAGGCCACGCGCCCCTTGATGTTGGCAGCAGCTTCACTCGGCTCGGGGTAGTACCAAACGGCGTTCTCGTTCATGTCGCCGTTGACCATCAGGCTGTAGTAATACGCCTGCCCTTTCCAGTGGCAGCTGGTGCGGTGGTTGCTGAAGGCGATGTATTCGCGCTTCAGGCTGGCTTCGGGAAAATAGTGGTTGCCTTCGACCACCACGGTGTCGTCGCTCTCGGCCAGGGTCACGCCGTTCCATGTTGCTTTCATCGTTGCTCCTTGTGTCGATGCTCAATCATCCCGGATATCGCGTCGCGGCGCTGCGCAGGCGCTGGCCGATCATTGCCGTCAGGGTCTTGTCTCCGGTGACCAGCACGCTGTCGCCGTGGCGCAGGATGTCCATCGCCAGCTCCGTCGGGTCGCTGTACGGCACCTGCAGTTCGTAACATCCGTCGGGCAGGAAGCGCGCCTTCTGCTGCGGATGCCATTCTTCGTTGGCGACCCACTGTGCGGCTTCGGCGCTGAACACCAGCGTTGCCCACTTCACCTTCGCACCACCACCACCGTAGATGCCGTAGCCGGCATCGAGCTCGGCTTCGAGTTCGCGCAGCGCCACGTTCTTGGCTTTCGATTCGAGCAGGTCGGCCTCGCGGATCGCGTCGAGCGCGAAGCGGCGCAGGCCGTCGCTGGCGTGACACCACGCGTCCAGGTACCAGGTGTTGCGGTAGTTCACCAGACGCTGCGGCGAGACCTCGCGCTCGCTGGTGCTGCGGTCGCTGCGCTTGAAGTAGCGCAGCTTCAGGCGCCGGCGCTGCAGCAGCGCGCTGCCGAGCAGCTCGAAGTGCTTGCTCGGCACACGCCGGCGCGCGGTGCCGATCACCTTGACGCGGCGCATCAGCTCGCGCGCCGTGCTTTCGTCGGTGCCGAGCATGCCCTGCAGCTTTTCCCTCAGCGGCTGCAGGTGGCGGGCGAGCACGCCGTCGTCGTCGAGCCCGGCGAGCAGCTGGTGCATCGTCAGCATCGCGTGGATCTCGTTCTCGCTGAACCACAGGCCGGGGAGTTCGTGGCGCGTGCTGCTCGGCGTACCGGCCGGCGCCGCGGAGAAGCGGTAGCCGTTGCTGAAAGCGTCGTAGACGATCGGTGCGCTCAGGCGGTCGCGCAGGTACTGCAGGTCGCGCTTGAGCGTGGCGGGTGAAACGCCGAGCTCGTCCTGCAGCGCGGCGAAGCTCACGCAGCCACGGCTCCTGAGCAGCAGTTCGATCTTGTAGAAACGTTCGGTGCGGTCCATTTTCGGGTTCCGTGACAGCAAGCTGGCTCACCACGTGAGCCAGCAACGTGAAGCATAACTTTTGTTGGGAAGCTCCCACTGGCTCACGCCGTGAGCCACCCGGGCGGAACACTGGCTCCATCGTTGCAGCCTTTGCAGCGACTCCCCAGGAGCACCCCATGACCACGCTGAACTTCATCGATCTGCAAACCGGCTTCCCCGACCCGCACGCCCGCGTCACCGCGCACGAGCACGTCGGCTTCGAGCTGGGCTGGGACTACGCGCACTACCGCGTGACGCCGCCCGCGCCTTATGGGCAAGAGCCTTCGCCGCTGCGCAACGGCCTGCTCGCCGGCCAGGCCGCGTTCGGCCAGCGCACATTGGCGGCCACGCGCCACGTGCGCAAGTGGCTGCAGCTGCGGCTGCATGCCTGGCTGCGCGGGCGCAGCGTCGAGCTGGTG
>JANYFX010000077.1 GCA_025359585.1 Rhizobacter sp.
GTTCGGCCGCTTCGCCGAGACCGACCGCGACCTGCTGGCCATGCTCGCGAGCCAGGCCGCGGTGGCGCTCGCCAACATCCGCTTCAGCGAAGGGCTGGAGCAGAAAGTCGCCGAGCGCACCGCGCAGGTCGAAGAGCGCGCCGCCGAACTGGCGGTCGTCAACAGCGTGCAGGCGGCGCTCGCCTCGAAGCTCGACATGCAGGCCATCTACGATCTGGTCGGCGACAAGATCCGCGATGTGTTCGACGCGCAGGAGATGCTCATCGACATCTTCGACCACGAGGCCGGCCACGAGCAGTTCGTGTATGCGCTCGACAAGGGCGGCCGGCTGCTTCACATGCCGGCGCGAAAGCTCGGCGTGCTGGCGCGCCACCTCATCGACACACGCCAGACGCTGCTCGACAACCATGTCACACAGGCGTTCCGGAGCCGCTTCAACATCGGCGCACTCGCAGACACCGAGAACGCGAAGTCAGTGATCTTCGTGCCGATGGTTGCGGGCGACCGGGTGAGGGGCTACGTCAGTGTCCAGAATGTCGACCGCTTCGATGCCTACAACGACAGCGACGTGCGCCTTCTGAAGACACTGACCGGCAGCATGAGCGTGGCGCTCGAGAACGCCCGCCTGTTCGACGAAACCCAGCGGCTGCTGAAGGAAACCGAGCAGCGCAACGCCGAGCTGGCGGTGATCAACAGCATCCAGCACGGGCTGGCGTCCAAGCTCGATCTGCAGGCGGTGATCGACCTCGTCGGCGACAAGCTGTGCGCGATCTTCGCCGCCGACGTCGTCGGCATCGCCCTGTTCGACGCTGCGCGCAACGTGACGTCCTATCCCTACCTGATGGACCACGGCGAGCGCTTCCGTGCGGCACCGAACCCGCAGGGCCGTGACACCGGCATCGGCGGCTTCGTGATGCGCACGCGGCAAACGGTCGTCTTCGGCACCGAGGCCGCGTTGAGCGAATTCCAGAAGGTCCACGGCATCGACAGCAAGATCATCGGCGGATCGGTCGCCGACAGCTCCTTCGTCTACGCGCCGCTGCTGCGCGGCGACGACGCCATCGGCCTGGTCTGCATCGGCAAGCAGCCGCCCGACGCCTTCGGTGCCAGCGACGTGAGCCTGATCAACACGGTCGCGGCCAGCCTGAGCGTGGCCTTGCAGAACGCGCAGAGCTTCGAGGCCGAGCGCCAGCGCGCGGCCGAGCTGGCGGTCGTCAACGCGGTGCAGCAGGCGTTGGCGGGCGAGCTGGGCATGCAGGCCATCTACGACGCTGTCGGCGACCAGATCAGCGAGCTCTTCAACCGCGCTGTCTGCATACGCGTCTACGAACCTGCAACCGCAACCCTGCACTTCCCGTACATCCACGAAAACGGCCAGCGCCTGCAGGTCGCGCCCATCGCTCTCACAGACTCACCGATCTCGACGCACGTGATTCGAACGCGCGAGACCGTCGTGTTCAACACGCCCGCCGAGGAAGCGGCCCGATGGGGCAGCTTCGTCGTCCCGGGCACGCAGGCCGAGAAGTCGGGCGTGTACGTGCCGCTGCTCGCCGGCAACGACGCCATCGGCCTCATTTCCCTGCTGGACATGCAGCACGAGCACGCCTTCGGCGAAGCCGAGGTGCGCCTGCTGCAAACGCTCGCGGGCAGCACCGGCGCGGCGCTGGAGAACGCCCGCCTGTTCGACCAGACCCAGCGCCTGCTGAAAGAAACCGAGCAGCGCAACGCCGAGCTGGCGGTCATCAACAGCATCCAGCAGGGCATGAGCGCCGAGCTGAATTTCCAGGGCATCGTGGACCTGGTCGGCGACAAGCTGCGCGAGCTGTTCGGCACCGAGGAAGTCAACATCCGCTGGTGGGACCAAAAGACCAATCTCGTGCACTACCTGTACGAGTTCGAGCACGGCCAGCGCCTGCAGGTAGACCCCTCCCCACCCCGGCCGGGCGGGCCGTTCGAGCAGATGAGGCGAACCCGGCAGCCCATCGTCTTTCGCAGCGTCGCGGAGAAGCTGGCCGCCGGCATCACGCTGATTCCGGGCACGGACCAGAGCCGCTCGGTGGTCTACGTGCCCATCATCGGCAGCGACCGCATGCTGGGCTCGATCCTGATCGAGAACTACGAGCGCGACGACGCTTTCGGCGACGCCGATGTTCGCCTGCTGCAGACCGTCGCCGCGGGCATGGGTGTGGCACTCGAGAACGCGCGCCTGTTCGACGAGACCCAGCGCCTGCTCAAAGAAACCGAAGCCCGCAACGCCGAGCTGGCGGTGATCAACAGCATCCAGGAAGGCATGGCCGCCGAACTGAACTTCCAGGCCATCGTCGACCTGGTTGGCGACAAGCTGCGCGCCGTGTTCAAGACCGGCGACCTCGGCATCGGCTGGATCGACGCCAACAGCGGCATGGTTCGGCTGCTGTACGTCTACGAACATGGCGCGCGGCTCCAGCTCGACGCCTATCTGCCGCAGCCCGGCGGGCCGACGCAACGGGTTGTCCAGACCCGCCGCCCGCTGGTGGCCCACTCGTCAGCCGAGCAGGCCGCCTTGGGCATGGTCGCGCGCTCCGGCACCGACGCTTCCAGGTCGTGCGCCTATGTTCCGATCCTTGGCGGCGACAGGGTGCTCGGCGTGATCCTCGCGGAGGACCACGAGCACGATAACGCGTACGGCGAATCCGAGCTGCGCCTGCTGATGACCGTGGCGGCCAGCATGGGCGTGGCGCTGGAAAACGCCCGCCTCTTCGACGAGACGCAGCGGTTGCTGAAGGAAACCGAACAGCGCAGTTCCGAGTTGGCGGTTATCAACAGCATCCAGCAGGGCATGGCGAAGGAGTTGAACTTCCAGACCATCGTCGATCTGGTCGGCGACAAGTTGAGGGAAATGTTCAGCACCGGCGACTTTGGTATCAGCTGGCGCGATGTGGCCACGAATCAGTTGCTGACCCTTTACGCCTTCGAGCACGGGCAACGCCAGCAGCATCCGCCGCGACCGTTCAATCCGGCAACGCCGCTGGCCCGCGCCTTGCTACAGGGCCGAACGGTCGTGCTGAAGAATCAGCGCGACCGTGAGGCTCACGGCGTGTGGACCGTTCCGGGAACGGACGCCTCGCTGTCGACCGTGTTCGTGCCCATCCTCGTCGGCGTCGAGTTGCGCGGCGCGATCAACATCGACAGCTTCGAGCGCGAAGACGCATTTGGCGAGGCCGAGACGCACCTGCTCTCCACGATAGCCGCGTCGATGGGCGTGGCGCTGGAAAACGCCAGATTACTGGAAGAAACGCAACGTCATGCACGCGAGTCGTCGGCGCTGTCGGACGTGGGCCGCGACCTGTCGTCGTCGCTCGACCTGCCGACCGTGATGGACCGCATCGCGAACCAAGCGCGCGACCTGCTGCACGCGAGCAACAGCGCGATCTTCCTGCCCGACGCGGGCGGGCGCACGCACCGCGCGATCGTCTCCGTCGGCGACATCGCCAGTGCGCTCAAGGCGGCCGTGGTCGAGACCGGCGTCGGCATCATCGGCAGCCTGCTGCAGAGCGGCCGGGCCGAGCGCATCAACAACACCGCGGCCGACCCGCGTGTAGTGCATATCCCCGGCACACCGCTGCAGAGCGAAGAGCGTCTGATGGTCGTGCCCTTGCTTGCCGGCGAAGAAGTGCAAGGGGCCATGGCGGTGTGGCGCAACGGCGGCCCACACTTCGAGGCGCACGAGCTGGAGTTCCTCACCGGCCTGTCGCGCCAGGCCACGGTGGCGCTGCAGAACGCCCGGCTGTTCGACGAGACGAAGGAGGCGCTCGAACAGCAGACCGCAACCGCCGCAGTGTTACAGGTGATCAGTCGCTCGATGTCCGATCCTCAGCCAGCATTCGAGCGCATCCTCGATAGCTGTGAGCAACTCCTGGCCACGCCACACGTCGCAATGTTCCTGGTCGACAACCGGCAACTTCACGTTGCCGGCGCGCGTGGTCCGTGGTTGGTATCTCCATCGACTACCGAGTATCCGCGCGACTTGCAAGGCACCTTCAGCGAGGTCGCCATGCGCAAGGGCTCCGTGTATTGGGTTGACAGCGTCGCGACCACGGCCGATCCGAACCTGCCGGACTACGTTCGCGCCACGACCGCCACCGTGGGCGACTTTTCAATCGCCCTTGCTCCCCTTCGTTGGGAAGGCGAGGGCATCGGCACGATCGACATCCTCAGATCGCCGCCCCGCGCTTTCACGCCCAAGGAAGTAGCGCTTCTCCAGACCTTCGCCGACCAGGCCGTGATCGCGATCCAGAACGCACGGCTCTTCAACGAAGCGCAGAGCGCGCGCGCCGCCGCCGAGACCGCCAACGAAGCCAAGAGCGCGTTCCTCGCCACCATGAGCCACGAGATCCGCACGCCGATGAACGCGGTGATCGGCATGAGCGGGCTGCTGCTCGATACGGCGCTGAACGACGAACAGCGCGACTACGCATCGACCCTTCGCGACAGCGGCGACTCGCTGCTCACCATCATCAACGACATCCTCGACTTCTCGAAGATCGAGGCCGGCCGCATGGACATCGAGGCCCAGCCCTTCGACCTGCGCGAATGTGTAGAGTCCGCGCTCGACCTGATCGGTCCGCGTGCGGCCGAGAAACACCTCGACAGCGCTTACCTGTTCGAAGGCGACGTGCCGGTGGCGCTGAACGGCGACGTGACGCGCTTGCGCCAGGTGCTGCTGAACCTGCTGTCGAACTCGGTCAAGTTCACCGAGCGTGGCGAGGTCGTGCTCACCGTATCGGCACGCGCCGCCGAGGGCGGCGCCGAGCTGGGTTTCGCGGTCAGCGACACCGGCATCGGCTTGTCGGCCGAAGGCATGGGCCGCCTGTTCCAGTCGTTCTCGCAGGCCGACTCGTCGACCACGCGGCGCTACGGCGGCACCGGCCTGGGATTGGCGATCAGCAAGAAGCTGGTCGAGCTGATGGGCGGCACGATGCGGGTCGAGAGCCCGGGGCCGGGCCAGGGTTCGACCTTTTCCTTCACGATCGTCGCGCCGCTCGCCGATTTGCCGCAGACGAACCGGCGCGCCTTGGTCGGCCACCAGCCCGCCCTCGCCGGGCAGCGGGTGCTGGTGGTCGACGACAACGCGACCAACCGCAAGGTGCTCACATTGCAGGCCGCCAAGTGGGGCATGCTGCCACGCGACACCGAGTCGCCGGCCGAGGCCCTGCGCTGGTTGCGCGGCGGCGAAGCCTTCGAGCTCGCGGTGCTCGACATGCACCTGCCCGAGATCGACGGCCTGGCGCTCGCCGCAAAAATCCACGCGCTGCAGCCGGCGCTGCCGCTGGTGCTGTTCAGCTCGCTGGGGCGGCGCGAGGCCGGCGACACCGAAGGCCTGTTCAACGCCTACCTGAGCAAACCGCTGCGCCAGTCGCAACTCTTCGACACGCTGGTCGGCCTGCTGGGCCGCGAGACCGCCACGCAGGCCATGCCAACGAAAGACAAGGCCACCGCGATGGACGCCACGCTGGCCACGCGCCACCCGTTGCGCATCCTGCTCGCAGAAGACAACGTGGTGAACCAGAAGCTGGCGCTGCGCCTGTTGCAGCAGATGGGCTACCGCGCCGACCTGGCGAGCAACGGCGTCGAGGCGATCGAGTGCATCGAACGCCAGCCCTACGACGTGGTGCTGATGGACGTGCAGATGCCCGAGATGGACGGGCTCGAAGCCACGCGCCGCATCGTGCAGCGCTGGCCCGCAGGGGAACGCCCACGCATCGTCGCGATGACCGCCAACGCGATGCAGGGCGACCGCGAAGAGTGCCTCGCCGCGGGCATGGACGACTACGTGACCAAGCCGATCCGCGTGGATCAGCTGGTCGACGCATTGATACGTGTGGAGCGAAGCGAATGACGCAAGAGGTGGTGCAACAGGTGGCCGACCTGATCTGGGCCGGCCGGCAAGACGACGCGGTGGCCGCGGCCACGGCAGCGCTCGAAAGCAGCGGCGGCAAGGCTTTGACAGCCGAGCAACAGGTGCGCCTGCTGGTGCTGCGCTCGGAGAGCCAGGCGCTCAGAGGCGAGTGGCCGCAGGCCACGGCCGATGCACAGGCGGCATGGGGCGTTGCCGACCGAGCCCGCAGCAATGCGCTGCGCGCCCGCGCCTGCGTCGCTCTCGTCGCCATGCAAGTGCGCGAAGGGCACTTGACGCAAGCCGAGGCCACGGCGCAGCGCGGCTTGCTCGCCGCGGAACGTGCGGCCGAGCCGGTGCTGCGCGCCCAGTGCCTGAACCTGCTGGCCCGCGCGCGGGTCACGGCCGGAATCGACCTGCGCGGCTGCATCCAACTGCGCGAAGAGGCCGTGCGCGTCTTTGCGCAACATGGTGAAACCGTCTTGCACGCAGCGGCGCTGCGCGGGCTCGCTGTCACCCATTCCAGGCTTGGGCAGACGGCCGATGCCCGGCGCCTCTACCTCGAAGCCTTGGCACTGTCGCGTGGGGCGGGTGACCTGGCGGGCACCGTCACGGCGCTGAACTCGTTCGGCAACTCCTCGGCCGATGTGGCCGAGAACCTCAGGTTCCTCGGCGAGGCGCTCGCCGCGGCCACGGCACTCGGTGATGTGCCGGGCAAGGCCATGATCGTCAACAACCTCGGCGACGCCTACATGCGGCTCGGGCTGTTCAGGCGGGCCCGACGCCTGACGCACGAGGCCCTGGCGATCGCTCGGCGCCTGGGAGACGCACAGACCACGGCCGTCG
>JANYFX010000084.1 GCA_025359585.1 Rhizobacter sp.
CGCCGGGCTGCACCCCTTCACACCCACCGTCAACGATCGCTCGATGGCCATGTCAGCCGCGCGCCGATCGGCTGGCGCGCGGTTCTCGCCGCCGGTCAAAGATAGGGCACGCCGTAGTAGTCGTTCACCCGCCGACCGAACTCGTCGTCGTAGGCGGGGCGATTCTCAAGGGGATAGCTGGGAGCGCCATTCAGTCGGTCTTTGTCCAGAGGAACGACGTAGCCGTCCTTGGACGTGTCGTACTTGAGCATGTCCCAAGGCAGCGGATACCGGTCCGTACCCATGCCAAGAAAGCCACCGAACTCCAGCACCGCGTAGCGGACCTGACCCGAGCGCTTGTCGATCATCAGATCGTCGATCGACCCGAGCTTGTCGCCGGTGGTGTCGTAGACAGTTGTGCCTTCGACACGGTCCGAGGAAATGACGTCATGGGAAGAAGCAGAAGTGTTCATTGAGGTCTCCTGAGCGTTGGCGTCGCGGACTGCGACGTACGCAAAATATGCATTCCACCGGGTTGTGCCACGATCGGATTTCGGGCCGTCAACAAGTAGGAAATTGCCTCTCCCGGTGTATGGATGGCGCGGTGGTGCCAGCCGCGCATCGTGCAGTTGTTCCAAGGGCGGTTTTTCTGGATCATCCGGTGAAACAGGGCGCGAGGCCGCAGGGAATTTGCCGATGAACTCCGAGCCAGAGAACTCAGCTCGCCTTCGCAACCGGACCAGCGTGGTCGACTTCCTGGTCGGGGGCGGCGAGATGGGCGCGTTGATGCGAGCGCATGACTGGTGACACTATTCGCTCGGGCCACCGTCACGATGGCCGCAATCGTTGCGCACCGTGGTACGCCTCATGCTCCACACCGGGCACCCGATGTACATCTGGTGGGGTGCCGACCACGCTTACCTTTACAACGATGCCTATCGCGAGTCCATTGGCCCGGAGTTGCACCCGGGATCGCTGGGGCGGCCGGCACGCGAAGTCTGGGACGAGATCTGGCCCATCATCGGCCCGCAGATCGAACACGTCATGGGCGGGAAAGGCCCGACCTGGACCGTCGACCACCTCGTTCCCATCACACGGCACGGTCGGCGCGAGGAGGTGTACTGGACGTACAGCTACAGCCCCATCGACGACGACGCAGCAACGAGCGGCATTGGGGGAGTCCTGGTGGTTTGCACCGAGACCACTCGACAGATTCTTGCGGCTCGGCAACTTGCGGCAGAAAGGGATCAACTGGCCCAACTCTTCGATCAGGGACCCACCTTCATGCCGTTGAGGCGCGGTCCGGAGCATCGGATCGAGCTCGCCAATCCCGCCTACATGCACTTGACAGGCGACCGACCTGTCGTGGGCAAGACGGTTGCGGACGCATTGCCCGAGATCGTCGACCAAGGTCATCTGACGCTGCTCGATCGCGTGCGCGAAAGCGGCGAGTCACACGTGGCCAAGGGTGCAAGGTACGCTGTGCGAAACGAGCCAGGTGGCCGCGTCACCGAGCGATTCGTCGACTTCGTCTACCAGCCCATCAACGACGCCGAGGGCCGGGTGACCGGCATCTTCGTGGTTGGCTCAGACGTGATTGGTCGTGCGCGCGCTGACATGGCGTTGCGGGAAAGCGAAGCGAGATTCCGATCCGCCCTGACTGCCGGACGCATGGGGTCCTGGGAGACGAACTACGAGACCATGTGCCGAACCTGGTCGGACGAGGGCATGGCCTTGTTCGGGCTCAGGCTGCCGCACGGGCGCGGTCATGTCGGCGGTGCCGGCGACGAGTATGTGAACGCGATCCATCCTGACGATCGTCACCTTGCGCAGCACTTTCGGGCGCTGGCAGACCAGCAGGATTCGTTTCCCGCTGAATACCGGATCGTCAAGCCCGACGGATCCACGCTTTGGCTGTCGGGCCGAGGCTTGGTGGTCGAGCGTGGCCACGATGGTCGGGCAAAGCGACTCATCAGCATCATGGCCGACGCCAGCGAGCGCAAGCAGTCGGAGAGTGCGTTGCGAATCGAGCGCAAGAGGCTCGGCCTGGCCTTTCGGATCCGCGACCGGCCTGGTGCCATGACGTCATCGATCGCCAGTCAAGGCAGATGGCCCACTTGCTCGATGACCTCCTGGACGCGCAAACGCCAAAAGAGTCGAGCATGAGGGCGCCGCCGCCGCCGCCGCGCTTCGCGCAACAGCCGCTCGCAACGGCCCAGCCCGCCTCAGCGCGCCAAGACCCGAGCGCGCGCCTTCAGCCGTGGCGCGGGCACGCCCAGCGAGGGCAGCTTGCGCCGCGTCGTCAGCACCTGTTCGATGTCGTTGTTGGCGCCATCGATCAACACGATGATCGCGCGCTCGGCCTTCAGCGGCGAACGCGCGATCACGGCGTCGAGCACCGCGCGGTGCAGTGGCAACGACTGGGCCGGGCCGTCGGGCCGCGATGTCGAGATCTCGAAGCTGGTGCGCAGCAGCGCACCGAGTGCCTTGCTCATCTGCCCGACCATGCGGTTGTGGCAGGCGCGCAGCAGGCCCTGGTGAAAACGCAGGTCGCTGCTGACGTAGTCGCCGCCTTCTTCGATCGAACGTTTCATGCCGGCGTACGCCGCTTCGATCTCGGCGATGTCTTGTGCGGTCGCACGCTCGGCGGCCAGCCGCACGGCCGCCGGCTCGACCAAGCGGCGCAGCTCCTGCAGGTCGCGCAGGAACTCGCGCGACAGGCCGGCGCGTGATTGCCAGGCCACCACGTCGGGGTCGAACCAGTTCCACTGTTCTTCGGCCAGCACGCGCGTTCCGACCTTCGGGCCGGTGACGAGCAGGCCCTTGGCGATCAGCGACTTCACGGCCTCGCGGATCACGGTGCGGCTCACGCCGAGCTCTTCGCACAGCATGGGTTCAGGGGGCAGCGAGCTGCCGACGGGGTAGCGGCCGGTGACGATGGCCTCGCCGAGCAGGTCGACGGTGCCGCCGTGGACGTTCTTGATCATCGGGTGGTCATCGCGTGCTCACCCACGAACGAAGAGCGTGACCAGCGGCTCGTTGCCGAGCTGGCGGCTCCAGTGGCCGTGCACGGCGGCGTCGAAGGTGGCGCCTTCGGGCAGCGTGTCGGCCGAGTAGAAGTGCTCACCGGCTGCGAACACGCGCGAGGCGTCGCCCTGCAAGCCGATCTCCATCTGCCCGCCGAGGATGAACACCCACTGCGGCGTCACGGTGCAATGGAACTGGCTGCGAAAACCGACCGGGCTGTGGCGCAGCTGGTAGCCGCCACTGGGCATCAGCGCCGAAAGCATCGAGGCGGGGGTGCCTTCGGGCAAGGCGATGGCGCTCTCACGAAAGCGGGCGCGGCCGTCGGTGTCGGTGAACAGGGTGACTTGCGTGAATGTGGTGGGAGTGCTCAAGCGGTACTTTCAATCAAGCGGACATGGATCGATCAGAGCGTGGCGGTCACGCCGCCGTCGACGTACAGGATGTGGCCGTTGACGAATCGCGACGCGTCGCTCGCCAGAAACACTGCTGCGCCGGCCAGGTCTTCCACGTCGCCCCAGCGGCGGTTCGGTGTGCGGTTGACGAGCCAGGCGCTGAAGCTCGGGTCGTTGACGAGCGCGTCGGTCAGCTCGGTCTTGAAGTAGCCCGGGCCGATGCCGTTGACGTTGATGCCCAGCGG
>JANYFX010000122.1 GCA_025359585.1 Rhizobacter sp.
GGTTGGCCGACTACGTTTACGAGAACATTTTTCTGGGCTACACATTGAAACAGTGGGGGCTGCGGCCCGAGGAACTCGATGCCTCCGTCACTGCCCGCGTTCCGATGCGAGTCAACTACGACGATCGATATTTCATTGATCGATACCAGGCGCTGCCAGCCGACGGATACACCACGATGGTCCGCCGCATGCTCACCCATCCCAACATCGAGGTCGCCACAGGAATCGACTTCCATCAGATGGATGCCACGCCTGGAAAGGCGCTGGTCTACACAGGCTCGATAGACCGGTTCTTTGAATACCGCCACGGCGCGCTTCCCTATCGAAGCTTGCGCTTCGAGTTCGCACACGACGCCGCGGATCGCATTCAGGCCACTGGCAGCATCAACTACCCCAACGACCACGGCTACACACGTCGTTGCGAGTTCAAGATACTGACAGGGCAGGTGGTCTCCGGCACGTCGGTGGCATTCGAGTATCCGCAAGCCTTTCGGGTCGGTCAGAACGAGGCGTACTACCCGATACCACAGAGAGAGAATCGTGAGCGACACGATCGGTATCTGGAGCTGGCGTCTTCAGACTCAGAGACGGTATTTTGCGGACGACTCGCAGACTATCAGTACCTCAACATGGATCAGGCCGTTGCAAGGGCGTTGCATGTGTTTGAGACCGCCCTGGCGGGTGGTCGCGTGGTGCCGCCGAACGCGCCGTAGCCACCCGAAACACTCGGCGCATGGCTCTTTCGACGATTTGCGAACACCAACCAGGACTGCAATGCAAGCATCAGCGAGTAGTGCCAGGCGCGTTCTGGTGACGGGCGGTGCCGGGTTCCTCGGGTCGCACCTCATCGACCGACTTCTGGTCAGCGGCAACGAGGTCCTGTGCGTCGACAACCTAGACAGTGGATGCATGCGCAACATCGAGCGAGTGCTCGATCACACCGGGTTCGAGTTCATGCGTCACGACGTGACGCATCCGCTGTTTGTCGAGGTGGACGAAATTTACAACCTGGCTTGTCCCGCAAGCCCTGCCCGATACCAGCACGACCCGATAGGCACCACAAGAACGAGTGTGCTCGGGGCCCTCAACTTGCTGGAGCTTGCGAGGCGGTTGAACGTCAGGATCTTCCAAGCCAGTACCAGCGAGGTGTATGGAGATCCTGTGCTTCACCCGCAACGCGAGGACTATTGGGGCAACGATCAACCCGATCGGCATCCGAAGCTGCTACAACGAAGGCAAGCGTTGCGCCGAGAGTTTGTTCTTCGACTATCACCGCCAGCATGCGATCGATATTCGTGTGGCGCGCATCTTCAATACTTACGGTCCGCGCATGCATCCCGACGATGGCCGGGTGGTCAGCAATTTCATCGTACAGGCGCTTCGGGGACGAGACATCACTGTGCATGGAGAGGGCTTGCAGACACGCAGTTTCTGTTTCGTCGACGACATGATTGACGGCTGTGTTCGCTTCATGGCACTGCCGGGCGCGCCCGACCGTGGGCCCGGGCACCCGGGGCCATTGAACTTGGGCAACCCCCAGGAGTTCACGATTCGGGAGTTGGCCAGTACCGTCATCGAGATGACTGGATCGAACAGTCGAATCGTCTTCTCGAAGCTGCCTTCTGACGACCCGGTCCGACGTCGGCCAGACATCTCGAAGGCCCGCCAGCTGTTGAATTGGTCCCCGCTCGTGGACCTGGAAGTCGGCTTGACCAAGACCATTCGTTACTACGAGCATGCGTTGACGCATGAGCCTTGCCTGCCAAACGACACATGACGGCACCGAGTGCGCGGCCGCGCCCCATATCGCCACAGGAGCCTGTATCGGCAGGTAAGCCAGCGTCGAAAGTCGACAGACGGGGCCTGCGCGGCGATGGAAGGGCACCCTTCGAGCCGCGGCGCTGTTGTGAACACAGGGGTGGCCCGCCGATAATCCACAGCCAGCAGGGAACCCCAAAGCAGCCCGCGTTCTCGACGAGGCTGCCACAAGAAAGAAGTCGATGGAAATCAACGAGCTGGTGCAGGCGATCCAGACGCTCAATGCCGAAGACGCGTTCCGCGCGCGGCTGAACCTGGAGCAGTGGCGCACCATTGCGCCCTACCTCACACGCCACGACATTCGCTCCGGTGACCTGCTCATCAAGCAGGGCGACGCCGACCGCTCCATGTACTTTCTGGCGCAGGGCAGCCTGCAGGTCTTCGTGACCGGCGGTGCGCCCGGCAGCAACCGCATCGCGATCCTGCGCGCCGGTTCGGTCGTGGGTGAGCCGGGCTTGTTCGGCGAAACCGCGCGCATGGCCAACGTCGAGGCGATGACACCGTGTGTGGTCTGGGCCTTGCGTGGCCCGCGTCTGGAAGAGCTGGCGCAGCGCTCGCCGGCACTCGCGCTCGAACTGTTGCGCACTGCCGGCTCGGTGATGGCCACGCGCATGCGCGCGAATCTCGCGAAACAAACGCCCTTCAGCTGACCCGCGTCAGCTGCGGCCGAGCAGCTTGCTCTCGGCCAGTGCCAGCGGCTCGGGCAGGCCCGACAACACGAGCGTGTCGCCGGCCGCGAGCACCAGCGAATCGTCGGGCGTGGTGACAGCCCCGGCCGCGTGCCGCACCGACACCACCGTGACGCCGACCGCGTGCAGCGCCTGGTCCGCCAACGTCTGGCCCAGGTGGCTGCCGGCCGAGGGCAAGGTCACGCTGAGCAGGCGGGCGGTCTGCAGTTCGTCGACCCCGTCGTCGTCGGCGCCGTGGAAGTAGCCGCGCAGCAGGCCGTAGCGCGCGTCGCGCTGGTCCTGCACCACGCGGATCACGCGCCGCATCGGCACACCGACAAGCGCCAGCGCATGGCTGGCCAGCATCAACGACCCTTCGATCGCTTCGGGCACGACCTCGGTGGCGCCGGCGGCGCGCAGGCGTTCGATGTCGCTGTCGTCGATCGTGCGCACGATCACCGGCACCTTCGGTGCGTGCGCCTGCACCAGCCGAAGAATCTTCAGCGCTGACGGCGTGTCGTGGTAACTCACCACGACCGCACTGGCGCGTGCCAGGCCCGCGGCCATCAGGCTTTGCAGGCGCGCCGCATCGCCGAACACCACGCTCTGCCCGGCCGCAGCCGCCTGGCGCACACGGTCGGGGTCGAGGTCGAGCGCCATGTAGGGAATGCGCTCGCCTTCGAGCAGGCGCGCCAGGTTCTGGCCGCTTCGGCCGAAGCCGCAGATGATGATGTGCGACTCGGCGTTGATCGCGCGCTTGGCGATGGTCGTCATCGCCACCGATTGCAGCAGCCAGTCGTTCGCCGAGAGGCGCATCACGATCTGGTTCACGTACAGGAAGATGAACGGCGTCGCGAGCATCGACAACACCATGCTCGCGAGCACCGGCCCCTGCAGCGCGACCGGGATGAGCTGGTGCTCGCTCGCGAGGCTGAGCAGGACGAAGCCGAACTCGCCGGCTTGCGCCAGATAGAGCCCGGTGCGCAGGGCGACGCCGGGCGCTGCGCCGAAGACGCGGGCGAGCGCGGTCACGAGGACGAACTTGAAGATCACCGGCGCACTCGTCAGCGCCAGCACGAGCGGCCACTGCGCGACGATCACCGGCGCATCGAGCTTCATGCCGACGGTGACGAAGAAGAGCCCGAGCAGGACGTCGTGGAACGGCCGGATGTCGGTCTCGACCTGGT
>JANYFX010000157.1 GCA_025359585.1 Rhizobacter sp.
CGCTTCGATCGGGCCGATGCCCATGATCTCGGGGGGCACGCCGCGCGCGGCGAAGCTGACGAACTTTGCCAGCGGCGTGAGGCCGAATTGCTTGATGGCTTTTTCGCTGGCGAGGATCAGCGCACCGGCGCCGTCGCTGGTCTGCGAGCTGTTGCCGGCGGTGACGCTGCCCTTGGCCGCGAACACCGGGCGCAGCTTGGCCAGGCCTTCGAGCGAAGTGTCGGCGCGCGGGCCTTCGTCGAGGCTGACGGTGCGGGTCTTCACACCCTGGTCGCCCGACTCGAGGTTCGGGAAACGCGACACGACCTCGATCGGCGTCATCTCGTCGGTGAATTCACCAGCGGCCTGGGCCTTCATCGCCCGCAGATGCGATTCGAGCGCGAACGCGTCCTGCGCTTCGCGGCTGACCTTCCACTGCGCCGCGACCTTCTCGGCCGTGATGCCCATGCCGTAGGCGATGCCGATGTTCTCGTCGCGCTCGAAGATGGCCGGGTTGAACGAGGGCTTGTTGCCGCCCATCGGCACCAGGCTCATCGACTCGGCGCCACCGGCGATCAACACGTCGGCCTCGCCAACGCGGATGCGGTCGGCCGCCATCTGGATCGCGGTGATGCCTGACGCGCAGAAGCGGTTCACGGTCACGCCGCCGATCGGGTTCGAGAACGCCAGCGCCACCGCGACTCGCGCCATGTTCATGCCCTGCTCACCTTCGGGGAACGAGCAGCCGATGATGGCGTCTTCGATCGCTTTCGGGTCGAGCGTCGGCACCTGCAGCATCGCGCTCCTGATCGCGGCGACCAGCAGGTCGTCGGGCCGGGTGTTCCTGAAATACCCGCGGCCCGAGCGGCCGATCGGCGTGCGGGTGGCGGCGACGATGTACGCCTCTTGAACTTGCTTGCTCATGTTCTTGTCCTTGGTGTTCAGTTGCGGACCGGCTTGCCGGTCTGCAGCATGCCCATGATCCGTTCCTGCGTTTTGGGGTGGTCGAGCAGTTCGCAGAAGTGCTTGCGCTCCAGCGCCATCAGGTATTCCTCGCTGACCATCGAACCGGCATCGACATCGCCGCCGCACACCACGTCGGCGATCAGCGCCGAGATGTGGAAGTCGTGCGCGCTGATGAACCCACCGTCGCGCATGTTGGCGAGCTGCGCCTTGATCGTGGCGATGGCGTTGCGGCCGGCCACCGGGAACAGCGTGCGCGCCGGCGCGCGGTAGCCGCTCTCGAACATCGCCTTCGCCTGCTGCGAGGCCACGAACAACATCTCGTCCTTGTTCGGCACGATCACGTCGCTCCACAGCAGGTAACCAAGCTTGCGCGATTCGATCGCGCTGGTGCCCACCTTGGCCATCGCGGCGTTGGTGAAGCCGTCGGACAGGAACTTGAAGATGTCGGCGTTCGCGTTGCCGGCACTCGCCATTTCGGCCGCGCGGCGCGCGATGTAGGTCAGGCCGCCACCACCCGGAATCAGGCCGACGCCGACTTCAACGAGGCCGATGTAACTCTCCATCGCGGCGACGCGCTTCGAGGCGTACACCGCGATCTCGCAACCGCCGCCAAGCGCGATGCCGCGCACCGCCGCCACCACCGGCACCGACGCGTAGCGCATGCGCAGCATCATGTCCTGAAGCTTCTTCACTTCGGGCAGGATGCCCTTGCCGCCGCTCTTCATGAAGATCGGCATCATCGACTCGAGGTTGGCGCCGGCCGAGAACACGTCGTCGGGCGACCAGATCACCAGGCCCTTGTAGCCGGCTTCGGCGAGTTCGATCGCCTTCAACAGGCCTTGTGTCACTGCTTCGCTGATCAGGTGCAGCTTGGCGGTGATGCTGACGATCAGCACCTCGCCGTCGAGTGTCCAGACGCGCACTTCTTCGTTCTTGAACACTTCGGTGCCCGACTTCAGCGGCGCCTGCGCACCCGAGCCAAACACCGATTCGCGGAAGTGTTGGCGCTGGTAGACCGGCAGCGTGCTCGGCGCGACCCAACGTGCATGCGATGCACTCCAAGAACCTTCGGGCGCGTGCACGCCGCCCTGCTTCGCGACCGGGCCTTCGAACACCCAGGCCGGTAGCGGCGCCTTGCTCAGCGCCTTGCCGGCGTCGATGTCTTCCTTGACCCAGTTGGCGACCTGCGTCCAGCCCGCCGCCTGCCACAGCTCGAACGGGCCCTGCTGCACGCCGAAACCCCAACGCATCGCGAAGTCCACGTCACGCGCGCTCTCTGCGATGTCGGCCAGGTGCACGGCCGCGTAGTGGAAGCTGTCGCGCAGGATCGCCCACAGGAACTGCGCCTGCGGGTTCTTCGACTCACGCAGCAGCTTCAGGCGCTCGGCGGGCGGCTTCTTCAGCATGCGGGCGACGATCTCGTCGGCCTTGCCACCGCCGGCCACGTAGGTGCCGCTCGCCGCGTCCCAGCGCAGGATGTCCTTGCCGACCTTCTTGTAGAAGCCGGCGCCGCTCTTCTGGCCGAGCGTCTTGGCGTCGATCATCGTGGTGAGCACGGCCGGCGTGGCGTAGCTCGCGTAGAACGGATCGTTGGTCTGGTCGGGCCCGAGGTTGTCCTGCAGCGTCTTGATCACGTGCGACATCGTGTCGAGCCCCACCACGTCGGCGGTGCGGAAGGTGCCGCTGCTGGCGCGGCCCAGCTTCTTGCCGGTCAGGTCGTCGACCACGTCGTAGCTCAGGCCGAAGGTCTCGGCCTCTTTCATCGTGGCCAGCATGCCGGCGATGCCGACGCGGTTGGCGATGAAGTTGGGCGTGTCCATCGCGCGCACCACGTTCTTGCCGAGCGCGGTGGTGACGAAGGCTTCGAGCTGGTCGAGGATCTCGGGCTTCGTCGTCGGGGTGTTGATCAGCTCCACCAGCGCCATGTAACGCGGCGGGTTGAAGAAGTGGATGCCGCAGAAGCGCGGC
>JANYFX010000159.1 GCA_025359585.1 Rhizobacter sp.
GTCGCCGGGTCGAACGCCTCGTTGAGAATGCCATGTTCATACCCATGCGCCTCGTTCTCTTTGCACCAGGCGACGCGGCCGGTAATCACGATGTCGCGCGACGGGTGCGTGTACGTCAGCTTAGTCCCAGGCGACAGCGGCTGATTGCAAGTGGCGCCAAGCCCGGAATAGCTGATGCTGGCAAGTTTGGCGATGATCGACCGGTTCCCCTCGGCCTCATGCAGCGTCAGTTGAACAGTAGTGGCGACTGGTGGCGTTTCGCGTTCGTTGGCCCGGCGATCAGCCTGCGCAAGCGTAGAAGTTTGTTGCACGGTAGTTCGAGTGTGAGGCATGCCCGGGCTAAGGACAATCGGCGAAAGACACTAGGAGCCTGTCGGAATGAAAAATAGGACCGACTGGTTCCTGGACGGTCCGAAGCGATGGGCAGAGACGAAAACGGGCGGAGGATCGATGTTGGCGGCGTGTGGATTGCTAGCGGGCTTGTTGGTGGCGGTTTTGATGCCAGTGGGTCTAAATTGCGAGAGGATTTATGCTTCCTGAGACTTGGCGGCAGCCCGAAACAGCTTCAAAAGGTTGTGCGTGGCGCAGATCAGCTTCCATTCCGCGCTGGCCTTCTCCATCCCGCGCAGCAGGAACATGCGGATACCACGAACGGCCTTGATCTGCCCGAAGACCGGCTCTACGATCGCTTTGCGCATCTTGTAAAGTGCTTTGCCGGTGTCGCTCTGCAACTTCCGTTTCATCTTCTCCATGGCCGATTCGGTTTCGGCAAGAGGCTCAACTGACTCGGCTACGGCTTCCGCCTCGCCATGCTTCTGCTTTCCGATGGCGATGTACAAGTCGATGCCCTCTGCCCGGGGATCATTGACCTGGCTGGCGCTAAAGTAGCCCGTGTCGGCGGTCACTGCCACCGGTTTGGCCCCCAGGTTCTTCTCCACTTGCTCCAGCATCGGTGCCAGTTGCTGCTTATCGTTGGTCTGCTGGGTGATCTCGGCGGCGACAATGATTTGTGCCTGGCTGTCCACGGCGATCTGCGCGTTGTAGGCCTGAACGAAACTCCCTTTGTGTCCGCCATCGGGCATGATCCGGCTCTCCGGATCGGTGAAGTTGCGTTGATCCTTGGGACCGGGCACGGCTTGCGCCGGGTCCGGCACCTGGGGTGGACGTCCACCTATCTTCTTGCCTGTCTCCTCTTCCTTCTTCCGGCGCTCTTCCAGTTTCTCCTCGGCGGACTTCTTTGCCGCCTCGGCACGCTCGCGTGCTTCCTGCTCCAGTGCTGCTTTGGCTTCCGCAATCTTTTTCAACCGGCTTTCGCGCCGTGCCAGTTCCGCGGGCAACTCATCGCCCCGCTTGCCTTTGCCATACAGTGCGTCTTCGGCCGCATCGGTTTCCGCCGCTTGTGCCAAAAGCCTTTCCACTTCCGCTTTCAGTTGCTCCGCCTTCTCATCCATCCGGTCGTAGCTCATTGCTTTGTGTTTGCTCGCATTGGCCTGCTGCTTGGTCCCGTCGATCGCCACATGCCCCAGCTTCACCAGCCCCGCTTTGTTGCATATCTGCAATACCTGCGTAAACAATCCGGCCAGGACCGGAAGGTGCTGCTGGCGGAAGCTGGCTATCGTGTCGTGATCCGGGTGCTGGTTCGCGCATAGGTAACGAAAGGCAACATCCTCGTAGCTGGCTCGCTCCATCCGCCGCGAGCTCATGATTCCCACGCAATAGCCGTACAGCAGCGACCGGACCATCATTAACGGGTGATACGCCGCCTTCCCTCGACCATCTCGCCGTCCGTAATACCCATAGATCTCTGACAGATCGAGCCCCTCGGCCAGTTCCGCGATAAAGCGGGCCAGATGATCTTCCGGCAACCAGTCTTGCAACGACGGTGGTAACAGAAACGGCTGCTCCAGATCGCAAATTCGGAAGTTCTTGCTCACCCTTCAAGTGTAAGCAACCACTAAACGTTTTCCTAAGGAAATGTTTCGGTCCCGCCAAAACAATGCAATCTATCTCCGACAGGCTCCTAGGATGGCGGATTGCGTCGGCCGGGTTGCGGCGGAGGATGCGGGCTATGATGCCGGGTGACCGGGTGGTGGTGCAGTTAAGGAAACAACTATTTGCGGAATTTCTTATTGCTTGGAGGAGAGGCTGATAGACTGGAAATCTGCGACATATGGCTGGGGAATCGGGCAACAATTCGAAGCGGGTGTTTTTGTGCCATTCATCGGGCGACAAGGCCGTGGTGCGAAAGCTCTACGAGCGGCTGCGGAAGGATGGAGTGGAGCCGTGGCTCGACTCGAAGGATTTAATTCCGGGACAACATTGGGATACTGAGATTCGGAAGGCGGTGAAGGCGAGCGGGGCGGTGGTTGTCTTTTTGAGTCAGGGATCGGTCACGAGGACGGGGTATGTGCAGAGGGAGATCCGGGTAGCGCTGGATGTGGCGGATTATCGGCCGGAAGGCACGATCTTTATTATTCCGGCGCGGATTGAGGATTGCAAAGTCCCGGAGCGGTTGGAGCATTTGCATTGGGTCGATCTGTTTGAAGATGACGGGTATGAGGGATTGATGAGGGCCTTGCGGGTGCAGGGTTTGGTGGGCGAGGTGGTGGCGCGGTCTTTGAATTTGAGTCCGAGGGTGAATCCGAAGGACGGGCTGACGTACGTGTGGATTCCGCCGGGGCGGTTTCGGATGGGGTGTTCGGAAGGAGACTCCGCGTGCTTAGATGCCGAGAAACCGGCGCATGAAGTGGAGATCACGCGGGGATTTTGGATGAGCCGGACGCCGGTGACGCAGGGGGCGTACGAGAGGGTGACGGGGAAGACGCCAAGCTACTTCAAGGGGAGCGAATTGCCGGTGGAGCGGGTGAGTTGGGAGGAGGCCATGGCGTATTGCCAGTTGGTCGGGGGGCGGTTGCCGAGCGAGGCGGAGTGGGAGTATGCGGCGCGGGGAGGGAGTGTGGCGGCGCGGTATGGGGAGATAGACGCGATTGCGTGGCATGAGGGAAACAGCGGCATGACGACGCATCGGGTAGGGCAGAAGGCGGCGAACGAGTTTGGGCTGTTCGACATGTTGGGGAATGTGTGGGAGTGGACTTCTGACTGGTATGGGGAGTACTCGGGAGAGGCTGCAGGTGATCCCCTGGGTCCGGCGACGGGAACGAATAAGGTGCTGCGCGGCGGGAGTTGGTACTTCTACATTCCATCGTTCGTCCGCGCGTCGGACCGCTATAGGTATG
>JANYFX010000232.1 GCA_025359585.1 Rhizobacter sp.
GAGAGCAGCTCCGGCTTCGAAGACCACCTCGACAAGCTCGGCCTCGTGCTGCTGCAAAAACCCGTGGCCGGCGCGCGCCCGAGCCGATGGATCGCGCCCGAGCTGATGGACAGTGCGCTCGCGCACCTCGACGTGGTCGGCACCGGCCCGACCGTGCGCCCGCTGATGCTGGAGCGCACCGCTGCGCTCGACGCGCTCGGCGTGTCGCGCCACAAGGGCATATGGACTCGGCTGATCAGCCATGCGCTGCCACTTTCGGAGCCCGGCTGGCGCGTGCCGGTGCTGTTCCGCGTGCCGGTCGATGCGTCGGCGGTCTGGGACTTCTACCGCACCGGCGACAAGGCCGCCTTGCTCGCCGGGCTCGGTGCGCCGACGGCCTATCCGCACGCGGCCGAGTTGTCGGCGTTTCTCGAAACGCTGATTGCCCGCAGCCGCGCCGGCAACCCGCAGCACATCGAATCGCTGTTGCCGCGCCTGCAATCGGAATGCGCTCTGCCACAGGCCACCGCCGACCTGAACGAAGTGAAGGCCGCCTGCGCCCGCGCGCAGGACCGCTGGGAACACTTCGTCGCCGAGATCGACACGCTCGCCGGCCTGAACACCGAGCTCGCGTTTCAGGGCTACCCGGGCACTTTCGAAAAAGCGCGTCGGCTGCAGCGGACCGTGAAGCTCTACGTCGGCCCGCCGAACAGCGGCAAGACGCACGCCGCGTTCGAGCGGCTCGCGCAGGCTATCGACGGCGCCTACCTCGCGCCGCTGCGCCTGCTGGCCCTCGAAGGGCGCGACCGCCTCGTCGCACGCGGCGTGCCGTGTTCGCTGTTGACCGGCGAAGAGAACGTGCCGGCCGATGGCGCGCGGGTCGTCTCCAGCACCATCGAGATGGTCGGCACCAACAAGCCGATCGACGTGGCGGTGATCGACGAAGCGCAGATGATCTTCGACCCGTCGCGCGGCTGGGCCTGGACGCAGGCGATCGTCGCGGTGCCGGCGAAAGAGGTCATCATCATCTGTTCGGCCTACGCCGTGCCGGCGATCGAGAACCTGCTCGGCCTGTGCGGCGAACGCTGCGAAGTGCGCCATTTCGAGCGCAAGCAGCACGTCGAACTGCTGCCGCAGCCGGTGCCGATCTCGGCGCTGAAGCTCGGCGACGCGGTGGTCGCTTTCAGCCGCCGTGACGTGCTGATGCTGCGCGACCAGATCGCCGCCAGCGGTCATCCGGTCTCGGTGATCTACGGCGCCTTGCCGCCCGAAGTGCGGCGTCGCGAGGCCGAGCGTTTTGCGCAGGGCGAGTCGCACATTCTGGTCGCGACCGACGCGATCGGCATGGGCCTGAACCTGCCGATCCAGCGGGTGTTCTTCAGCACCATGGTCAAGTTCGACGGGCAGGACGACCGGCCGCTGAACGAGTCCGAAGTGCACCAGATCGCCGGCCGCGCCGGGCGCTACGGCATCCACGAAGAAGGTTTCGTCGGCGTGTTGTTCGAGGCCGAACCGTCGGCGGCACGGGCACTGAAAGAGTTGTTGCCGAAAACGCCCCGCGCCCCGCGTGACTTCAAGGCGCCGGTGGCGCCGAACGGCTGGCACATCGACACGATCTCGTCGCGCCTGCACAAGACCAGGCTGCGCGAAGTGCTGGGCGTGTTCATGGAACAGCTCAAGCTCGACGACGCGCACTTCGCCGTCGCCGAACTCGAGCAGATGCTCGAACTCGCCGAGAAGCTCGACCTCAGCGCCGCCAAGCTCACGCTGAAAGAACGTTTCATCTACGCGCAGGCGCCGGTCGACACCCGCACCGAATCGCAGCTGCAGGAGTTCCTCGACTGGAGCAGCAGCCACTCGCTGACCGGCCGCGCCGGCAAGCCCTGGTTCCTCGACGCGGTCGACGGCCACAGCCGGCTCGAACGCATGGAACAAGCCTTGCGCGCCTGCACGCTGTGGTTGTGGCTCGACCTGCGCTTCCCCGGCGTCTACGGCCACCTCGACGAAGTGCTGGTGCTGCGCAGCCAGTTGAACGACGGCATCGAGCGCCAGCTCAAGGGCAAGCGGCCGCTCGCGCAAGTGCGCTCCGGCCAGCGCCAGCGTGGCTCGAAGGTGCGTGCGTGAAAGCACCGGCGCGCCTGCAGACGCTGATCGACGAAGGCCTGATCGATTCGGTCTCGCGCCAGCTGATGAGCGGCAAGGAAGCGATGGTCTTCGTCGTGCAGTGCGGCGCTCAAACGCGCTGCGCCAAGGTCTACAAGGAAGCCACCCACCGCAGCTTCCGGCAGGCCGTCGACTACACCGAGAACCGCAAGGTCAAGAACACGCGCCAGGCGCGCGCGATGGCCAAGGGCACACGCTTCGGCCGCGAGTCGCAAGAGGCCGCGTGGCAAAGCGCCGAGGTCGACGCGCTCTACCGCCTGGCGGCGGCCGGTGTGCGCGTGCCCAAGCCGTACAACTTTTTCGAAGGTGTATTGCTGATGGAACTGGTGACCGACGAACACGGCGCCGCGGCTCCCCGGCTCAACGACGTGGCGTTCACGCCCGAACAGGCGCGTGCCCACCACGCGACGCTTTTGGTCGAAGTGGTGCGCATGCTCTGCGCCGGTGTCGTGCATGGCGATCTGTCGGAATTCAACATCCTGCTTGCGGCCGACGGCCCGGTGATCATCGACCTGCCGCAGGCGGTCGACGCCGCTGGCAACAACCACGCGCAGCGCATGCTGCTGCGCGACGTCGGCAACCTGAGCGCCTATTTCGGTCAGGTCGCGCCGGAACTGCTCGACACCCGGTTCGGCCCCGAGATCTGGGATTTGTACGAGCGTGGTGTGCTGCGGACCGACACGCTACTCACCGGCCAATTCGTGCCGAAGGCCGGCGCCGTCGACGTGGGCAGCGTGATGCGCGAGATCGACGACGCGCGCGACGAAGAACAGATGCGGCAGCTTCGAATGCAAGCCGCGCGCTGACCGGTTCGCGAAACCAGGCTGCGCCGGCTTGGGGTCATGCGGGGCGGTCCATGCGCTCGAACTGCCTCGCGACGAACGCCCAGGCCATGCGCGACGCATCCGGCCCCTGCGCATCACTGAACGGCGCGCGTGCCGCCCCACCGCTCCAGGCGTGTCCAAGGCCCTCGACTTCGACCAGCGTCGCTGCGCTGCGCCCGTGTCGCTTGAAATCGGTGACCGCCATCGCGTGGCGCTTGCCACGTCGCACACGGCGCGGCACAAGGGCGACGGCTCCCGCTGCGGTGGCCCACACCTGTGCGGCAACTCGGGCATTTTGCGTTGACACGACGTGGTCTTCGGCGCCGTGAATCACCAGCAGCGGTGGCCAGCCCGTCGCCTGTGCGCCGGTGCTCGGCACCAGCGGCTGGGTGCTGCGGCGCCCCTGCATCGCGCCGAGTGCCGAGAGGGTCGAGTCGGCCGTGCCCGGCGGAACGCCGGAGTGCATCACCACCGCTTTGAAACGGTCCGAGTAGCGTGTCGCCAGCAGCGCCGCCATGCTGGCGCCGGCCGAGAGCCCGGCGACCGCCACGCGCTCGCGGTCCACAGGGTGCAGCAGGCAGACCTGGTCGATTGCATTCACGATCAGTGCCGCTTCGCCTTGAGCGCGGCCTGAGCGGGTGTCGAACCAGTTCCAGCAGCCTTGCGCATTGGCGAGCCGATCCTGGTCCGGGTACAGCACCCAGAAACGCTCGCGCGCCGCCACGCCGTTCATCCGCGTGCTTGCGGCAAAACCCTTCGCGTCCTGGCCGCAGCCATGCAGCATCACCATCAACGGCAGGCGTTCGCTGCGTGAGACGCCCGGTGGTCGATACAACAAGAAGCGGCGCGCGCCGGCCGCCCCGACCGACAAGCCCGGGAGCCACGTACCGGCAGCCGCCGCCGCGCTGCGTTTTACAGGCTTCGGTTTGGCGGCACGCTTCAGGGCGCGCGTGCCGCTGCGCGCCGCGCTGCGGGTGATCGCCTTCAAGCTGCGCGCAAACAGCCGCGACCAGCCGGCCGCGCGCAGGCGTCGGGCCACCGTCAGACTCTCGGCGGGTCGGTTTCGCGTTCCGGGTGGCGGTGCTGGCCCACGGCCTTGATGAAAGCCGATGCGACGGCGGCCGGGTTCTTGCCATCGCTCAGAACGATGCCGCCGTCCTTCGCTCTCGAAGGCAAGGTGCCGGAGATGCCAGCCTTGTCGAGCCAGCCCCGCGACGCGCCCAGCGCCAGCAGGGTCTTGCAGTGGCGATACTGGTTCGCGACGAACTCCTGTGCCTGCCCCGCGGCCGCCAAGGCGTTGACGCCGTCGACGCCATCGGGCAACACCACCGCGTCGAACAACACCGAGGGCGCGTTCTCGAACGACGCGGTGGCTTCGAGCGCCTGGCCGTCGGCCGTTTTCACCGCGCCGAGCCGGGCAGCGACGAGGACCGGCACCGCGCCGGCTTTCAGCAGCGCGGTGTGCACCGCGTCGATCGATGCACCGACCACGCCCGGCGCTACCAGGATCGCGATCTTGCGCGTGCGGATGCCGCCATCACCCGGCAGCGCGGTCAGCGAGAGCGCCGGCGATTGGGTCACTTCAGGCTTGGCGGGGTTGGCCATCACGCGCGGCAGGGCCGGTGGCACGGGCATGCCCAAACCCGCAGCGACCGTGGTCGCCAGTTCGCTCGACACGTTCACCAGCGACGCGAGCATGCGCTCGCGGATGGCAGGCACCGTGAGCTTGCTCAGTTCGAAGCGGAAACCGCCCGCGATGTGCGCTTTTTCAACTGGCGTCTGGCTCTCGTAGAACAGCGTGGCCTGCGTGTAGTGGTCGGCGAACTTCTCGGGCTTGCCACGCAGCTTGTCCTCCTGCACCGGCTGCGGGAACGAGACAAAACCTTTCGCGCCGGCCTGAAACGGGCAACCACCGCCGAGCGAATTCGGCTCGTAGGCGACACGCCCGCGCGGGATGGTCTGGCGGTGCAGGCCGTCACGCTGGTTGTTGTGCACCGGAGCGAGCGGCGCGTTGATCGGGATCTCGTGGAAGTTCGCGCCACCCAGGCGCGAGATCTGCGTGTCGACATACGAGTGGTGCCGGCCCGCGAGCAAGGGGTCGTTGCTGAAGTCGATGCCCGGCACCACGTGCGCGGTGCAGAACGCGACCTGCTCGGTCTCGGCGAAGAAGTTGTCGGGGTTGCGGTTCAGCACCATGCGGCCCACCGGCTGCACCGGCACCAGTTCTTCGGGGATCAGCTTGGTCGCGTCGAGCACGTCGAAGCTGAAGCCTTCGGCCTGCTGCTCGGTGAAGATCTGCAGGCCCAGTTCCCACTCGGGGTACTCGCCGGCTTCGATCGCGTCCCACAGGTCGCGGCGGTGAAAGTCGGAGTCGGCGCCTGAGATCTTCACCGCTTCGTCCCATACCAGCGAGTGCGTGCCGAGCAGCGGCCGCCAGTGGAACTTGACGAAGTGCGACTCGCCCTGCGCGTTGATCAGCCTGAAGGTGTGCACACCGAAGCCCTGCATCATGCGCAGGCTGCGCGGAATGGCGCGGTCCGACATCGCCCACATCAACATGTGGGTCGACTCGGGCATCAGCGAAACGAAGTCCCAGAACGTGTCGTGTGCCGACGCGGCCTGCGGCATGCCGTTGTGCGGCTCGGGCTTCACGGCGTGAACCAGGTCGGGGAACTTCATCGCGTCCTGAATGAAGAACACCGGCATGTTGTTGCCTACCAGGTCCCAGTTGCCTTCGTCGGTGTAGAACTTGACCGCGAAGCCACGCACGTCTCGTGCGGTGTCGGTCGAGCCTCGCTCCCCGGCCACAGTGGAAAAACGAACGAACACCGGCGTCTGCTTGCCGGCCGCGGCGAGAGGCGCGGCGCGGGTGTACTTCGTCAGCGCGTCGTAGGCCTCGAAGTAGCCGTGCGCTGCCGAGCCGCGCGCATGCACGATGCGCTCCGGAATGCGCTCGTGGTCGAAGTGCGTGATCTTTTCGCGCAGGATGAAGTCTTCTAGGAGCGTCGGGCCGCGCAGGCCGGCCTTCAACGAATTCTGGTTGTCGCCGATCGCGACACCCTGGTTGGTGGTGAGCACCTGGGCGTCGGCGCTGCTGCGCACAGGGTCGAGTGAGCCGCCGGGCGCAGCCGGCTTGCCGCTGCCGGTCTTGGCCGAGCGATTGCGTTCGCTCAGCGTGCTCGCACCGATCGCAGGCGAAGCCGGCTTGCGCGTCAGGCCGATCGGTGGCGACACGGCGTTGGCGCGGCCGATCTCCTTGCTTTTGTTGCTGTTGGCGGGCATGGCCTTGACCAGTGCCTGCGTGTCGGCGGCTTGCTGTTCGAGCGCCTTGGTTGGCGCGGAAATCGACTTCTTCACGGGACGTTCCTCTCTTGAATGGACGTGGGTGGCGCGCGGCATGCGCGTGGCGCAGCTTGGCGTGCGCCGAACCGGCGGCGTGTAGGAGATGCACCCAAGACGACGCAGGCATTCGCAGACAGCGGCAACGCTGCGACGCGTAGGAAAGTTCCTGCACCAGATCGTGGAGTGCGCCGACGAGCGCGCGCAGCGAGTGAACCTAACCTTCGCTTTCATCGACACCACACGACGCAGACACGCATGAAACCCACCCCCGCAACATCCGTCGAGAGCGACGAAGCGCAACGCGCCGCGCTCGAACGGTCTGAAAAGAAGGCGGCCGAGAAGCAGCCTGAAAACTTCAAGGACAAAGCGACCGACGAGAAGATTGTCGAGATCGGCCCGGACCTGACCGAAGCGCCGATCAAGGGCATCGACCCCGCGAAATGACGACCACCCGCGCACACCGATTCGCCCGACCCAACCCACAGGAATTCGCATGAGCTCGATTTACGCCACCACCGCCGATTCGATCGACACCGCACGGCCGATGCCGAGCATCCCGCGGCCCGACCACCCGGCGCACGCGAGCGCCGTCTCGTGGGGCGCGATCCTCGCGGGGGCTGCTGCCGCCGCCGCGCTGTCGATGATCCTGCTGATCCTGGGCGCGGGCCTGGGTTTGTCGGCGATCTCGCCCTGGGCGCGCAGAGGCGTCTCGGCAGCGGCCTTCGGCGTGTCGACGATCGTCTGGATCACCGTGACGCAGATCATGGCCTCGGGCATGGGTGGTTATCTGGCCGGCCGGCTGCGCTCCCGCTGGGTGGCGACGCACACCGACGAGGTCTACTTTCGCGACACGGCGCACGGCTTTCTGGCCTGGGCGGTGGCGTCGCTCGCAACGGCCGCGCTGCTGAGTTCGGCGATCGGCTCGATCGTCGGTGGCGGCGTGCAGGCCGGTGCCAACCTGGCCGGCGGCGCGGCGACTGC
>JANYFX010000273.1 GCA_025359585.1 Rhizobacter sp.
GGCCGAGATGATGCGCGGCATTCACTTCTGACCTCGAGCTGAAGACCACCGGCTCGCGTCAGTGCTCGCGTCAATGCTCGTGTCGGTGGTGCCCGTCGGGGAAATGCCCGTGGCTGTGCCGCATCGGCAGATGACGGTGAGCATGGCTGTGGCGCGTGTTCGGGTCGACGCTGCCTTCATGCGCGTGCTCGTGGTGTTCGTCGTGCCGGTGTTCGTGCGTGTGTTCCAGCGCCGCGTGCACATGGTCGTGCGCATGGTGTTCGGTAAGGTGCAGCCACACACCGAGCGCCATCAATGCGCCGGCGATCAACAGCGGCGGCGTGACAGGTTCGCCCAGCACCACGATGGCCAGCAGCGCGCCGAAGAACGGCGCCACTGAAAAGTAGGCGCCGGTGCGGGCCGTGCCGAGGTGGCGCAGGGCGACCACGAAGAGCACCAGGCTCGCGCCATAACTCAGGAACCCGAGCAGCGCTGCCGCCAGCACGGTGCCGGCCGAAGGCCACGTAGCGCCGAGCCACAGCGCCAGCGCCAGGTTGGTGGTGCCTGCGGCCAGCCCCTTGAGCATCGCGATGAAAGACGCGTCGGTGAGCGAGACCTTGCGGGTCAGGTTGTTGTCGAGGGCCCAGGCCAGGCAGGCGCCGAGCACCGCCAGTGCCGGCCAACCGGCCGCCAGCGGCACATCGCCCGGCCAGCTCAGTACGAGCGCGCCGGCCACGATGGCGAGCATGCCCAGTGCGATGCGTCGGTCGAAGTTTTCCTTGAACACGAACCACGCGAGCAGCGCGGTGAAGACGCCCTCGGCGTTCAACAGCAGTGATGCGCTGGTGGCCGGCAGACCGGCCAGGCCGCTCATCAGCAACACCGGGCCGACGACGCCACCGCACAAGGTCGCCGCCGCCAACCAGCCCCACTCGGAGCGGATGGGCCGCACAGCGGGTGCGCCGCGCAGCCGGCGCCACGCCCACAGGCCGATGCCCGAGCCCAGGTAGAGCATCGCGGCCAGCAGCCACGGCCCGGTGTGCGCCAGCAGCAGCTTGGCGAACGGCGTTCCGGCACCGAACAGCAGGGCCGCGACGAGCGCGGCCACAACACCTCGGTTCGATTCGGGTTTCATGCCGATGCGCTACCCATTCGGGCTCGCGGCTGCGTTGTCGTCGCGGTCCTCGAAGGTTTCATCCTTCGGGACTTTAAGCCCGCGCCTGCGCGGCCGGCGCATCAGAAAGTACGCGGCCGGGACGACGAACATCGACAGCAGCGGCGCCGTGATCATGCCGCCGACCATCGGCGCGGCGATGCGCTGCATCACCTCCGAGCCGGTGCCGCTGCCCCACATGATCGGCAACAGGCCGGCGAGGATCACCGCGACCGTCATCGCCTTCGGCCGCACGCGCAAGACCGCGCCTTCGCGGATCGCGTCGAGCAGGTCGTCGGCTGAAGTCTTGCCTTGCGCGATGCGCTCGTCCCAGGCCTGCCGGAGGTACAGCAGCATGATCACGCCGAACTCGGCCGACACGCCGGCCAATGCGATGAAACCGACCGCCCCGGCCACCGAGAGGTTGAAGGCCAGCAGGTAGAGCAGCCAGATGCCGCCGACCAGCGCGAACGGCAGCGTCGCCATGATCAGCAGCGCTTCGTCGACTCGCCTGAAGCTCAGGTACAGCAGCACGAAGATGATCAGCAGCGTGAACGGCACGGCCACCTTGAGCTTGGCGGTGGCGCGCTCCAGAAACTCGAACTGGCCCGACCACGAAACCGAATAACCGGCCGGCAGCTTGACCTTCTCGGCGACGGCGCGCTGCATGTCCTGCACCGCCGACTTCAGATCACGCCCGCGGATGTCGACGTAGACCCAGCCCGAGAGCCGCGCGTTTTCGCTGCGCAGCATCGGCGGGCCGTCGCTGATGTGAATGCGGGCCACGTCGCCGAGCACGAGCCGCGCACCGCGCTCGGTGACGATGGGCAGGGCGCGCAGTTTCTCCAGCGAGTCGCGCGTTTCGCGCGGGTAACGCATGTTGATCGGAAAGCGCTGCAGGCCTTCGACGGTCTCGCCGATGTTGTCGCCGCCGACCGCTGAACTGACGACCGACTGCACGTCGGCGATGTTCATGCCGAAGCGCGCGGCCGCATCGCGGTCGATGTCGACGTCCACATAGCGCCCGCCGGTAAGCCGTTCGGCGAGTGCGCTGCTCACGCCGGGCACGTCCTTCAGCGCCCGTTCGATCTCGCCGGTGAGGCGGTCGATCATGGCCAGGTCGGTGCCCGCCACTTTCACGCCGACAGGGCTCTTGAT
>JANYFX010000292.1 GCA_025359585.1 Rhizobacter sp.
GCACGTGGGCCATGCGGTTCTCGAACATCCAGCTGTTGCCGGCGCTGTGCGTGATGACCTCGTAGAGCGCCGCGGCGTCGACGCCCTCGCGCAGGCCGAGCGCCATCGCTTCCGCGGCGGCGGCGATGTGCACGCCGGCCAGCAGCTGATTGATGATCTTCACCTTGCTGCCGTTGCCGGCCGTGTTCCCGAGCCGGTAGACCTTGGCCGCCAGCGCATGCAGGAAGGGCTCGGCCTTTGCCCAGGCAGCGTCCCTGGCGGCGCCCATGACCGTCATCTCGCCCGAGGCCGCCTTGGCGGCGCCGCCGGAGATCGGTGCATCGACGTAGAGCAGTCCCGTCGCTTCGAGGCGCGGCTCGAAGCGATGGGCCTGCACTATGTCGACGCGCCGATCTCGGGCGGCGCTGCCCGGGCCGCGTCGGCGCAGATGACGGTCATGGGTGCCGCCAAGCCGGCGGCCTGGGCCGCCGCCGAGCCGTTCCTGAACGCGATGGCCGCCAAGGTCTACCGGCTCGGCGACACCGCCGGCAACGGCAGCAAGGTGAAGATCATCAACCAGCTGCTGGCCGGCGTGCATATCGCGGCGGCTGCCGAGGCAATGGCGCTCGGCTTGCGCGAAGGCGTCGACCCGGCGGCGCTCTACGAGGTCATCACGCACAGCGCCGGCAACAGCTGGATGTTCGAGAACCGCATGGCCCACGTGCTCGCCGGCGATTACACGCCGCTTTCGACCGTCGACATCTTCGTGAAGGACCTCGGCCTCGTACTCGACACGGCACGCGCCACCAAGTTCCCGTTGCCACTCTCGGCCACTGCGCACCAGATGTTCATGCAGGCGTCGAGCGCCGGCCATGGCCGCGAAGACGACTCGGCGGTGATCAAGATCTTCCCCGGCATCACGCTGCCGGAGAAGAAGTGACGCGCTGACGAGGCGCGCTTACGCGTACGCCGCCAGTTCCCGCTTCGCGATCGCGTTGCGGTGCACTTCGTCGGGGCCGTCGGCCACGCGCAGGTGGCGCTCGTAGGCGTAGTAGCCGGTCAGCGCCGTGTCCTGGCTCAGGCCCATCGCGCCGAAGGCCTGGATCGCGGTGTCGACGACCTTGATGCAGTTGTTCGGCGTGAGCACCTTGATCATCGCGATCTCGTTGGCGGCCACCTTGTTGCCGACCGTGTCCATGCGCCCGGCGGCGTTGAGCACCTTCCAGCGCGACTGCTCGATCAGCAATCACGATTCGGCAAAGCGCTCGCGCCACACGCTCTGGTCAGCGAGCTTCTTGTCGAGGCGGTTGCTTTGCTTTCAGCCCGGCCATCAGCGGCAGTTCGGCATAGATCAACGCGGCGATCCTCGAGCGGCCGATTGTCGAGAAGATCCTCTCGCACCTGGGCCTTCAAGCCCGGGTACCGCCTCGGGCGCCTGCCCGTGGCCAGCAGCTGCAAGCTGCCTGACACCAGAACCGGCACCTTTCCGGCAGCTCGGCGCCCGGGGCTGCGGGGATCGGCTGCGGCCGACCTTCTCAAGACCCAAACAAGCGGGCTGAATCGATCGGGTAAACCTGATGTTCGGCACTCCGATGTGCGTCCGCGGCCGCAGTCATCGACGGTCGACCCCTCGCCATCAACCAAACGACCCCACACAGCCCCTCAACCGATGGGGCTGGTCACCCAGTCGCCTCCCCAGCGCCACGAAAGAGCGCGTTTGAACGACCCATCCTCAGTCCGCGCAAACTTACTTTGCCCACTTCATCGCGCCGATCGCCGAAGGCAATTCTGTTCACCGGCGACAGGATTTTGAAAGACCGTTCCCCGCGCTGCCTTGAAAGTAGCCCATGCCCGCAGCTTGTCGGCATGCCCAACATCAGCAACCCAACAATCCGCTCACCGATGAATCTCCTATTTGACATTTCGCGTCGCATGGCCTGTGCCGCGTTGGTATCGATGGCTTGCGCCGCGATGGCGCAAGATGTGCCAAAGAGCATCCGAATCGGTTGGTCGCTGGCCAAGACCGGCGTCAATGCCGGCGGCGTGGACACGACAACGCGGCCCAACTACGAGATGTGGGTCAAGGAAATCAACGCCGCTGGCGGCCTGATGCTCAAGGCCTACAACAAGCGTGTGCCAATCGAGGTCGTCGAGTACGACGACCGGTCGAGCAACGAAGAGGCGGTGCGCGCCGTGGAGCGCCTGATCACGCAGGACAAGGTCGATCTGGTGCTGCCGCCCTGGGGCACGGCCGTGAACCTGGCCGTGGCGCCGGTGATGGCGCGCCATGGCTACCCGCAGATTGCGGCGACAGCGCTGACCGACCGGGTGCCCGATCTGGCCAAGCGCTGGTCCACCATCTACTTCATGCTCGGCAAGACGGACGCTTACGCCGAGGCGCTGCTCGGCTACCTGGAAAGCGCACGCAATGACGGCAAGATCGGCGACAAGATCGCGATGGTGCACATCGCCGACGGCTTCGGCGTCGAGTTCGCGGCGGCGCTGCGCAAAGCCGTCGCCGGCAGCAGATTCAAGATCGTCTACGACAAGGGCTACCCGATCGGCTCGCAGGATTTGTCGCCGATGCTCGCCGACATCAAAGCACTGGCGCCGGACGTCTTCGTCGGGTTCTCCTATCCGCCCGATACCGTGATGCTCACGGAGCAGTCAAAGGTGCTCGGCTTCAACCCGGCCGCGTTCTACGTCGGCGTAGGCACCAATTTCCCGTTCTACCGCAGCAAATTCGGCCCCGGCGCGGAAGGCGTACTCAGCGTCGGCGGCATCAGCGGCGACGACCCTGCGGTGCGCGACTACATCCGGCGGCACCAGCAATCGAGCGGCAAGGCGCCCGACCACTGGGGCAGCCTCTCGACCTGGGCCAGCCTGCAGGTGATGCAGCAGGCGATCGAGCGGGTTGGCCGCATCGATCGGGCCGCGATCAATCAGGAGTTGCGCAACGGCAGTTTCGACACCATTCTTGGACCCGTGAAATTCGAGAACCAGATCTTCGGCCGCATCTTCATGGTCGGGCAGTGGCAGGATGGCGTGTTCCAGGGCGTTGCCCCGGCCGACCGCCCCGGCGCCAAGCCGGCTTTCCGTGCCAAGCCGGCCTGGAAGTGACCGGCTGATGCGAGCTCGATGATGGCGCCGGCGCGATGACAACCGCTTTCGATCTGCTGTTGGCCGGCCTGCTGCTCGGCGGACTCTATGCGCTGGTCGCCATGGGATTGACGCTGCAGTTCGGCGTCGCCCGCATCCTGAACCTGTCGCACGGCGAGTTCCTGGTCGGCGGCGCTTTCTTGTGCTACGCGTTGGTCTCCCTGGCCGGCTGGCACCCGCTGGCGGCGCTGGCCCTGACGCTTCCACTGGGCTTCGTGCTCCAGTGGGCCGTCTACCAGCTGATGCTGCGGCCGCTAGCCCGGCGCGCCGCTTCGCCCGCGGCGCTGGAGGTCGACAGCATCCTGGTCACGTTCGGTTTGCTGTTCGTGGTGCAGGGCGCGCTACTGGTCAGCTTCGGGGGCGGCTACCACAGCTACAGTTTCCTGTCGCTGCCGGTGTCTCTGTTCGGCAGCACAGTGGCGGCAAACCGGCTGCTTGCCTGCGGGGTCGCCGCCCTGCTCTGCGTGGTCCTTTATCTGGTGTTGGAGCGTTCGCGTTGGGGAACCGCGCTGCGGGCGCTGGCCGGGGCGCCGCGTTTCGCGCCGCTGGTGGGCATCGACGTGCGGCACTGGTCCGCCCTGGCCTACGGGCTGGGCGGCGCGATGGCCGCAGGCTCGGGCGCGCTGATCAGCATGTTCCTACCGTTCAGTGCGACCATGGGCATCGCATTCACGCTCAAGGCGTTGGTGGTGGTGATCATGGGTGGCATCGGCAACCTGATGGGTTGCCTGGTCGCGGGGGTGTTGCTCGGTTTCACCGAGACCCTGGTGTCGCGCTTCGTCGATCCCGGACTGACATTGGCATCCACCTTCGCCTTGTTCCTGCTGGTGCTGCTGACACGCCCAGCCGGGCTGTTCGGGCGGGCCGCATCGTGATGCGGCTGCTTTCGGCCGCTGCCGCAGTGCTCGTGCTGGCTGCGTTCCCCTTGACCGTGACCAACGAATACTGGCTCGGCTATGCGATCAATGTGCTGCAGTTCGCCACGCTGGCCACGGCATGGGCGATGTTCTCCGGGCCCACCCGCTACCTGTCACTGGCCTCGGCGGCGTTCTTCGGCATCGGCGCATACACCGCGGCGGTGCTCGCGGAACACCTGCCCTGGCCGGCGGTGCTGGCCGCGGCATTGCTGATCGGCCTGGCCATCGCACTGCTTGTCGGACTGGCGACCCTGCGTCTGGCTGGCGTGCACTTCGTGATCTTCACCTTCGGGCTGGCCGAACTGATCCGGCAGCTGGTGACCTGGTACGAGGCCAATGTCGCCAAGGAAATCGGCCGCTATATCTTCGCCGAGATCACGCAGCGCCAAATCTACTGGCAGCTGGCCGCGTTGTTCGCATTGGTACTTTTCACCGGCTGGGCGATCGGGCGCTCGCGGCTGGGTCTGGCACTGAGGGTGATCGGCGACGACGAGACGGTGGCCCGGCACCTGGGCATCGACACCACACGCAGCAAGGTGCTGCTGTTCATGCTCAGCGCGGGCTTCATGACGCTGGTGGGCACTGTGATGGCGCCGCGCTGGACCTATATAGACGCGGGCATTGCATTCAATCCGAACGTGTCGTTCCAGGTGATGATCATGGCGCTGTTCGGCGGCGCCGGCAGCCTGTTCGGCCCGCTGGTCGGGGTGTTGCCACTCACCGCGCTGTTCGAGTTCCTGTCGGCACGATTTCCGAACCACTTCTCGATGATGCTGGGTCTGACTTTCCTGGCCATCGTGTTCCTGATGCCCAAGGGTGCGCTGCATGCCCTGCAGCGAATTCGCCTGCCCACGTGGCCGGCGCTGGTTCACGGCACCCGCGCCGGCGGTGCCAACGGAAGCGCGCGTGAGCGCAAGGCTTGATGCGATGGCAACGGTAACGACCGATGAGCCACTGCTGGACGTGCAAGCGCTGTGCAAGTCGTTCGGCGGCCTGCGGGCGGTGAACGGTTTGAGCTTCACCGTGGCGCCGGGCGAGATCGTCGGGCTCTTGGGGCCGAACGGCTCGGGCAAGACCACGGCGATGAACCTGATCTCCGGCGCGCTGCGAGCTGACGCAGGCCATGTAAAGCTCCAGGGCCAGAACCTGTGCGCCCTGCGCCCCCACCGCATCGCCCGCATTGGCGTGGCCCGCACTTTCCAGCTGGTGCGGATGCTCGGTCACATGCGCGTGATCGACAATGTTCTGGCCGGAATGGCGTTTCGCGCGCAGCCGTCGTTCGGCGCGGCTGCCTTGGAGGAGGCGCAAACCCTGCTGGCGCGTGTGGGCCTGGGAGGGCATGCCGAAGTGCCCGCTGCCGACCTGACATACATCGACCAGAAGCGGCTCGAGCTGGCCCGCGCGCTGGCGCTGCAACCCGTGCTGCTGCTGCTGGACGAATGGCTGGCCGGCCTGAACCCCACCGAGCTGCGCGCCGGCATCGCGCTGATCCAGGCGCTGCGTGCCGACGGCATCACCATCGTGCTCGTCGAGCATGTGATGGACGCGGTGCGCGCGCTGTGCGACCGCTGCGTGGTCATGAACGCTGGCAGCATGCTGGCCGAGGGGCCCACCGCACAGGTGCTGGAGCGTCCGGCCGTGATTGAGGCCTATCTTGGGGTGGCCCATGTCTGATGTGGCCGGCACGGCGGCTGGAGTGGCTCATGCTTGAAGTGACCGGCCTGTCGATCAGCTACGGCAAGCACCGGGCTGTCAGCGGTGTGTCGCTGCAGGTCGCGCCGGGCGAGTTGGTAGTGATGCTTGGCGCCAATGGCGCGGGCAAATCGTCCTTGCTGCGCGCTGTCGGTGGCATGTTGCGGCCGATGGCCGGAACCGCCATGCGCCTGGACGGCACCGATCTGCTGGCGCTACCGGCGCACCGTTTTGTCGATGCCGGGCTGGCGCTGGTGCCCGAGGGCCGGGGCGTGTTTGCCGACCTCACTGTTGCCGAGAACCTGGCGCTGGGCGCCTTCACGCCGCGCGCGCGCAGCGGCGAGGCCCGGCAGCGCGAGCGCGTGTTCGCGCTCTTTCCCAGGCTGGTACAGCGGCAGCGGCAACGGGTCGGCACGATGAGCGGCGGCGAACAGCAGATGGTGGCGATCGGCCGGGCCATGATGTCGGCACCGCGCATCCTGCTGCTGGACGAGCCGTCGCTGGGCCTGTCGCCGTTGCTGTGCCACGAGTTGTTTCGCGCGATCGCCGGCATCTGCAAACAGGGCATCGGCGTGCTGCTGGTCGAGCAGAACGCGCCGCAGAGCCTGGCTATCGCCGATCGCGGCCTGCTGCTTGAAAACGGCTGCATCGCCGGCCAGGGCAGCGCGGCCGAGTTACGCGCGGACCCGGCCGTGCGCAGTGCCTACCTGGGCGCGCATTGAAGCAATGAATCATGCCGTCATCCATGCGGGCTCACTATTCATCCAACCCCTTCAACACATCCCAACCACCCACCAGGAGATCGCACGATGACCAAGGTTCTTGTTCTTTACTACAGCATGTACGGCCATATGGAAACAATGGCGGAAGCAGTGGCGGAAGGCGCGCGCGGCGTTCCCGGCACTCAGGTCACGGTCAAGCGCGTGCCCGAGACCATGGACGGCAGCGCCGCGCGGGCTGCAGGCGCCAAGCTCGATCAGCCAGCACCGGTTGCCACCGTGGATGAGCTTCCCAGCTACGACGCCATCCTGTTCGGCACGCCGACGCGATTCGGCAACATGACCGGGCAGATGCGCAACTTTCTCGACCAGACCGGCGGTCTCTGGGCCACTGGCGCACTCGTGGGCAAGCTCGGCAGCGTGTTCACCTCGACCGCCACCCAGCATGGCGGGCACGAGACCACGATTACTTCGTTCCACTCGACATTGATCCACCACGGCATGCTCATCGCCGGCGTGCCGTATTCGTGCCCGGGCCTTTCGAACATGGCCGAAATCACCGGCGGCTCGCCTTACGGCGCCGGCACGCTTGCCGGCGGTGACGGCAAGCGCCAGCCATCGGAGAACGAACTTGCGATCGCCCGTTTTCAGGGTGGGCACGTAGCACAACTGGCACAACGGCTGGCAGGACGTTGACACTGAACTCCTTGAATCGCTGCCCTTCCGGATGAGTATCAACGCGGTGCGCTGCCGCGCTGATACTCGCCTGGGGTAACGCCAACCACACGCTTGAATGCGGAGGCCAGGTGGCTCTGGCTGGAAAAGCCGGTCTGCAAGGCGATCTCGACCACCGGTAGCGAGCCCTGGCCTAGCAGCAACTTGGCGCGTTCGAGCCGGCGCTCGAGCACATAGCCATGCGGCGTGACACCGCAAGCGCGCAGGAAAGCGTTGGAAAAAGCATGCGCGCTGATGCCCGCTTCGTGCGCAAGCCGTTCCAGAGAAAGGTTTTCGCCAAGTGTCGATTCAATCAGGTCGCATACATGGCGCATGCGCGCATCCAGGGAAGCAGTACGCGGCTGGGTAAAGCTGCCTGACGCGCAGGCGGGCCGCGTCGAATGGCGCCGCAACAGGTGCAACACCATCAGCCGCGCCAGGTGGTCCGCATACAGGCCATCTGAGCAGCCGTCGTCCTCGCGCGCAGTGGTCAGCAACGCCAGCATCAATTGCTCGAGCAACGGGTCGGCGAAGCCAAGCCGGGGCACCAGTTCGACACGCGCACCGTCCTGGTCCAGAGCTTCCTGGGCCACGCGCTCTACCATGGAGCGGCGCAGGTACACCAGTTGAATGTCGGGCGAGCCATGCAGATCCCACATCGACAAGCGGTTCTCCGGCACCACGCCCAGCAGCCGCGGACGCAATTCCGCCTTGATAACCGCAGCCTCGCCTTCGATCCGACGGCTGATCAAGGCCGGCCGATGAGCGCAGTAAGCGATGCACAGGTGCGGTACGGCATGGAGCGGTCCGTTCCATGAGCGCTCGGCCGCCAGCGAGGTGTACACGTCATGCCAGCCCAGCCCGCGGCTGTCGGCCAGCAACCGGTGTTGGGGCCACAACGCGATCCCATGGGTCTCACCGAGTGGGAATTCATCCCCCGTAGAACCGGCTGAGGTTTTGTCATGACCAAAACCTCCTTTCTGCAAGACCGAAGTGGTGCCGCCGGAAATACTCATCACGTGCTCCATGCAATTTGAAGTCTGTTTTCTGAAAGACGGCAGTGGTGCCGCTGGAAATACTCGTCATGCGCTCCATGCAATGTCTCGCACTCCTTGATGCATTGGCGCACTCCTTTTGACATCCATCCACCACTGGAGAAATGATGATCCCATCTACCACCAAACAGACCGTCACTGAAGTACCCGTGCTGGTCATCGGCGGCAGCCTCGTTGGCCTGGCCACGGCGATGTTTCTGGCAGGCCACGGCGTCAAGTGCCTATCGGTCGAAAAGCACCGAGGCACTGCGATCCATCCGCGCGCTGGCTACTTCCAGCTGCGCACCATGGAGCTGATGCGCGAAGCCGGCATCGAGCAGAAGGTGCGCACCGCTGCACTTGCGCTGTACGACGCCGATGGTGGCCTCAACAACGTCGAGACGCTGGCTGGGCGCGAGATCGCCAACTACATCCCCAACATCAACCACGGCGTGCAAGAAATGAGCCCGGCACGGCGGCTGTTCATGCCGCAGCAGGTGCTCGAGCCGATTCTTTTGCACCGGGCCCGCGAGCTGGGCGCGAGCTTCGAGTATTCGACCGAGCTGGTGGATTTCGAGCAGGACGACACCGGCGTCACTGCGACTGTGCGCGACACCGACAGCGGCGCGCAGCGGCAAATCCGCGCGAAGTACATGGTCGCCTGCGACGGTAACCGCAGCCCGGTGCGCGAGAAGCTCGGCATCGCGATGAAGGGCCACGGCCTCATGTCGCGGAGTGTCACCATCTACTTCCGGGCCGACTGCAGCCGGGCGCTGCGCGGGCGCAACCTGGGGGTAATCTACGTCACCAACGACAAGGTGCGCGGTTTCTTTCGCCTCGAAAAAACCGGACTGGGGGGCTTTCTGGTGGTCTTCCTGGCGGGCGACACCAGCCAGCCCGAATCGCGCTGGGTCGCCGACGTGATCGACGATGCCATGGCCGTGCAGATCGTGCGCGATGCGGTGGGTGACCAGGCGCTGGACGTCAAGATCGAGGACGTGGCCAAGTGGCGCTCGGTGGCCGAAGCCGCCGAGGCCTTTCAGCGCGGCCGCATCTTTCTCGGTGGCGATGCCGCCCACACCATGCCGCCCACCGGCGGTTTTGGGGGCAACACAGGTGTGCAGGACGCGCACAACATCGCCTGGAAGCTGGCGCTGGTGCTGCAGGGCCGCGCCGGCCCGCGGCTCGTAGACAGCTACGATGCCGAGCGCCAGCCAGCCGGCGTGCTGGCGATCGAACAGGCCTATAACCGCTACGTGCTGCGCTCGGATCCCGAGCTCGGCACGGACGGCATGCAAGCCGCCGTTCCCGACATGCATGTCGAATACAACCGCTACCGCTCTGCTGCGATTTCCATGGACGATGGCTTCAGCGACGACGGCGCCGCCGACATCGACCCGCGCCAGTCCAAGGGCCTGCCCGGCACGCGTGCGCCACACCTCGAACTCAGCCGCGACGGCCATACGCTCTCGACGCTCGACCTGTTCGGCCGCGGCTTCGTGTTGCTCGCGGGCCCGGACGGCGGCAGCTGGATCGAGGCCGCGCAGCAGGCCAGCCGCGCCACCGGTATCGGCATCCAAGCCCTGCGCGTCGAGCGCGGCGGCATCGTCGGCGCGCGGGGCCTGATCGATCTGCACGGCGATTTCTCGACGCCGTTCTGGACCGCCTACGGCTTGCAGCCAAGCGGAGCAGCGCTGGTGCGCCCGGATGGTTATGTAGCTTGGCGCCAAGCCAGCTACTCCGAAAATGCGGCTGAACTGCTCACGGCGGGGATGTTGCGGGTGCTCGACCGCAGTGAGCCCGCGGTCGCACCACAGGCCAGCGCACAAGCGACTGCCGACGCTGCCTGATTGCATGTCAACCCGCTGACCTAGGGACTATCAGCGATTCGAGGACGTGCGCCCAGGTTGCTGCCAGCGCGCGGTCCTCGTTTTGTGTTGAGGCATCGTGGAACGCGAACTCCAGCATGCGCACATATGCCGCTGCAAACTCGCTAAATGTTGTACCGTTGAAGCGAAGACCAAGATGAAGCAACATTTCATCGAGACAGCGACCCGCGAACATCGCTGAGTTCTCAGCGGACTGTTTGTGCATGATTGCTCCTGAGAGGCCTAACGTTTGAAGTGAGGTGAACCAACAGCGGAACGCCAGGCCCGGGCTGGTATGAAGATGTACCGCGTACCACCAGCCCTGGGCCTGGTGGCCTGCTGTTGGCCCCGCCCTGACCGAGGGGCCTCAGCCGTCCTCTGGTATGGCTTTAGAAGCAGCCGGTTTTGGCGTTCGCCGACAGTTCGGCTTCGAGGTGCGCTTCGTTCGGGTAGACGTGTTTGTCCATGAACTTCAACAGCTTGGTGCGCAGCGCGAGCACTTTGCGGGAGAAGTCGAATTTCATGCTCGTCGTTGCTTGGGTGTGGCAAGCAAGACAACGAAGCGTGGATGCAGGCGCTGTCTTGCGCGCAACAGTCGCGGCCGCGACAGAGCGATCCCTTGCTCAAGATCAGGCGCCCCCGCCGGGCCGCCCCAGGCCCCAGTTCCAAGGGCGCACTTCCACCGTCGCATAGACCTTCGCGAGCTGGAACGGGTCTTCGGCGATGAAGCGGCGCACGGCCTCGATGTCGTCAGCTTCCACGACGAGCAGGGAGCCGTTCATAGCCACCGCTCTTTCATCCAGCGTCGGGCCACCGAGCAGCACTTTCACCTTGTGCTCACCCGGGTTGCGCAAACGAACGCGGTGCGCTTCGCGAACCCGTTCGCGGTCGGTCAAAGCGCCGGTTCGGTCGGTAGCCCAGACTGCGTAGTACATGGCGATCAATCCGGAGCGCGGGCCAACACGAAGGTTTGCGCCAGCGTGAAAAATGGGCCGCTCATCGACGTGCCATCGGGCGCGATGCCTCTTTCGTGTCGCACGAAGTCACCAATCAGCGACGATCGCACGCCGAACACGACGTCGGAGTCGAGGTACTCGTCGCCTTCGCGAAAGATGTGCGTGGTCAGGGTTTCGAAGCCCGCGGCCTTGATCAGGAAGTGCACGTGCGCCGGCCGCCACGGATGCCGGCCGGTGGCCAGAAGCATTCGGCCCACCGGCCCGTCGGTCGGCACCGGGTACGCCGTGGGCGCAATGCTGCGAAAGCAAACCCTGCCCTGCGCATCGCTGCGCAACACACCCCGCGCGCGGCGCGTGTCGCCGAGCTCGGGGCGCTGCACGTCGTAGAGACCGTCGTCGTCGGCCTGCCACACGTCGACCTCGGCATCAGCGATCGGTGAACCGTCGGCCGACACCACACGTGCGTCGACGAACAGCGGCGTGCCCGGCGCACCGCCGCTCAGGTCGGCGCCCTGCTCCACCAGCGGCGCGTCAGTCACGTGGAACGGGCCGAACACCGTCGCTTCGGTCGCGCCGGCCGGCTTGGCGTTGTTCTGCGCGACAACCAGCATCGACAGGCCGAGCGTGTCGGACAGCAGAATGAACTCCTGGCGTTTGGCGTCGCACATCTGGCCGGTGGCGGTGAGAAACTCGATGCCCTGCATCCACTCGTCCTCCGTCAGCGCCACCTCTCGCGCGAAAGTGTGCAGATGGGTCGCGAGGGACGTCATGATCTGCTGCAGGCGCGGGTTGCCGCAGTTCGTCAGGCGCGCGAGGAAGGCGGGCGTGATGGTGTTCTGGTCGATGTTGCGCATGGTGCGGCCTCAGGGTTTGAGCGTGCGTTGGGTCGGGAACAGCGAGAGCCCGAAGCGCTGCTGCGCCCAGCCCCACAGCCCCTGCTTGAAATAGATCGTGACGACGATGGCGAGCAGCCCCAGGCCGAGCAGGTACCAGGTGCCGTAGTCACTGAAGAACTTGTTCAGTGCCCAGAAGATCAGCGCGCCGACGATCGGCCCTTCGATGCGGCCGATGCCACCGATCACGACCATGAAGATCGCGAACGCCGTCCAGTTCACGCTGAAGGCGGCGTCGGGGCTGATGCGCAGGTTGCCGACGAAGTAGAGCGCGCCAGCCAGGCCCGCGCCGAAACCCGCAACCACATAAACGGCGAGCTTCATGCCACGCACGTCGATGCCCTGCGATTCGGCCGCGACTTCGTTGTCGCGGATCGCGAGCAGCGCCAACCCGCGCTTGCTGCGCAGGAACATGTAGACGAGCGCGATCGACGCGACCACGCACAACAGCGCCATCCAGAAGGTGGCGTTCTCGCGCGTGGCCTTGTCGATCCCGCGCAGGGCCGTGAGGCTGGTGCCCGAACCCCCACCAACCGCCGACACGTTGGCGAAGCTCAGGCGAAACACTTCGGCGATGACCCAGGTGCCGATCGCGAAGTAGCCACCCTGCAAGCGGAACGCAATGAACGAGACGGGCACCGCGATCAGCCCGGCCGCGACAGCTGCGAGCGGCACCGCGACGAACGGGTTCACGCCGGCGAAGTTGCCCAGCATCAGCATCACGTAGCCGCCGAAACCGAAAAACGCCTGCTGCCCGATGCTGACCATGCCACCGTAACCGGCGAGCAGGTTCCACATCATCGCGAAGATGAAGTAGCAGGCGATCTCGACGAACTCGCGCATCCACGACGAGCCGCTGCCTTCGGGCGCCCAAAAAGGCAACGCCGCAGCCACGAGTACCAGCAGCACACCGACGATCAGCGCGGCGCGGCTGCTGCGGTTGTTGCGGATCACCTGCGGCGTCATCGACTACCTCGTCTTCGGGAACAGACCTTGCGGGCGCACGACCAACACCGCGAGGAACACGATGTGGCCGAACCAGATGCCCCAGCCGGGGTCGAGCCGAAACCCGATCTGCTGCGTGATGCCGAGCAGCAGCGCACCGAGCAAAGTACCCCAGAACGAGCCCATGCCGCCGATGATCACGGCCTCGAAGGCGAACAGCAGCAAGAGCGGACCGTCGGCGGGCGACACCGTCGTGCGCATCGCCTGCAACACGCCGGCCACGGCGATCAGCACGAAGGCGATGGCGGTGGCGAGCGCATAGACCTTGTTCGAGTTCAGGCCCATCAGCTCGGCGATCTCCTTGTCGTCGGAGACGGCCCGGAAGGCTCGGCCGAGCTGCGTGCGGTTGAACAGCCATTGCAGCGCGGCTGTGGCCGCCACCGCGACCACGAAGACCAGCAGCGGCAACACACCGATCGCCATGCCGCCGGGCAAGGCGAGGCTCTCGGTGTTGAGCCCGCCGGTCTCGATGGACCGCGGATCGGCCGAGAACAGTTCGAGCAACAGGTTCTGGATCACGATCGACAGACCGAAGGTCACGACCAGCGAGGGCAGCGGGTCCTTGCCCAGCGTGCCGTTGAGCACGTAGCGCTGCAGCGCGTAGCCGAAGCCGAAAGCGAGCGGCAGCAACGCGAGCATCACGATGAACGGTGTGAGCGCGTTCGCCGGACCGATGGCCGCCAGCCCGCTCATGCCGGCGATCGCGGCGAAAGAACCAAGGATCACGAAGTCGCCCTGCGCCGTGTTCGTCAGCCGCATCACGCCGAACATCAGCGACTGGCCGAGCGCGAACAGGCAGTACAGGCCGCCGAGCAACACACCTTGAAGAAGGGTCTCGATCATGCCGTTCAGACGCCGAAGTAGGCCTGCGAGATCTGCTCGCGCGTGAGTTCGCCGGACGCGCCTTGCAGCGACACGCGCCCCTCCTGGAAGCAGTAGATGCGCTGGCTCACGCGCTGCGCCATCACCACGTCCTGCTCGACGATCACGACCGTCATGCCCTCGGCGCAGATCGCCGGCAGCGCATCGTAGATTTCCCTGATGACGATGGGCGCCAGGCCCAGGCTCAGCTCGTCGCAAAGCAGCAGCGTCGGGTTGCTCATCAAGGCGCGGCCGATCGCGACCATCTGCTGCTGGCCACCCGACAGCGAGGTGCCGGGGTGCTGGCGCTTTTCGTTCAGGATCGGGAACAGTGTGTACAGGCGCTGCAGGCTCCAGGGGCCGGGGCGTTTGGCGAACGCGCCCATCATCAGATTTTCTTCGACGCTCAGGCTCGGGAACAGGCGCCGGCCTTCCGGCACGAGCGCGATGCCCCGCTTGACGATCTCCCCCGGCGGCAAGCCGCCGATCGGCTCGCCCTTGAACACGATCTGTGCGGGGCTTGTTTTCACCAGACCCGTGAGCGTTTTCATGAAGGTGCTCTTGCCCGCCCCGTTGGCACCGATGATCGCCACCATCTCGCCTTCGTTCAATGCGAAGTCGATGCCGAACAAGGCTTGCGCGTCGCCATAGAACGCCGTGAGCGCCGAAGCGTGCAACAAGGCGCTCATGCTTCCATGCCCATGTAGACGCGTCGCACTTCGGGATCGTCCATCACTGCGCGGGGCGCGCCCTCGGCCAGCTTCTGGCCGAAGTTGATGACGAACAGGCGGTCGGCGATCGACAGCAACGCGTGCACGACATGCTCGATCCAGATCATCGTCACGCCGACCGCCTTGATGCGCTTCAGCTCGTCGACGAGTTGCGCGGCTTCGTGCTCGGTGAGGCCGCCGGCGATTTCGTCGAGCAGCAGCAGCTTCGGCCGCGTGGCGAGGGCGCGGGCGAGCTCAAGGCGCTTGCGGTTGAGCAAGGTCAACCTACCCGCGGGCTTGTTGGCATGCGCCATCAGGCCGGTCTGGCGCAGCACGCCGAGGGCCGTCTCCCAGGCCTCGGGTTCATGCTGCCCGCCGCCGAAGCACGCCGCGGTCACCAGGTTCTCGAACACCGTCATGTTGCCGAACGGTTGCGGCACCTGGTAGCTGCGCCCGATGCCGGCACGGCAGCGCTGGTGCGGCTTCAGCGCGGA
>JANYFX010000308.1 GCA_025359585.1 Rhizobacter sp.
AGCACAAGTTCCAGACCAACGGCAAGGTGATGGTCAAGCCGGGCTGGCTCGCGGTCTACGGCCGTGAAGCGCAGGAAGACGATGCGAATCTGGTCGCCGTGGCGGCTGGCGAGATCGTTCGCACCGAAGACGTGGCCGTGAACCCGCTCAAGACCAAGCCGCCGGCGCGCTACACCGAGGCCACGCTGCTCAGCGCGATGGAGGGCGCGGGCAAACTGATCGACGACGACGAGCTGCGCGAGGCGATGCAGGAAAAGGGCCTGGGCACACCGGCCACGCGCGCCGCGATCATCGAAGGGCTGATCTACGAGAAGTACATCCACCGCGAGGGGCGCGAACTGGTGCCCGGCGCGAAGGCCTTCCAGCTGATGACGCTGCTGCGCGGCCTGGGTGTCGAAGACCTGACCAAGCCCGAGCTCACCGGCAACTGGGAGTTCCAGCTCTCAGAGATGGAGAAGGGCAAGCTGGAGCGCGAGACCTTCATGGCCGAGATCGCGGCGATGGCCGAGCGCATCGTCAAGAAGGCCAAGGAATACGACCGCGACACGATCCCCGGCGACTACGCGACGCTGAAAACACCGTGCCCGAACTGCGGCGGCATCGTGAAGGAAAACTACCGGCGCTTCGCCTGCACCGGCAAGGCCGGCGCGGCCGAAGGCTGCGGCTTTTCGATCAGCAAGATTCCGGGCAGCCGCGCGTTCGAGCTCGACGAGGTCGAGAGCTTTCTGGCGAACAAGAAGATCGGCCCGCTCGAAGGCTTTCGCTCGAAAGCGGGCTGGCCGTTCACGGCCGAGCTCAAGCTCGCGTTCGACGACGAGATCAAGAACTGGAAGCTCGAATTCGACTTCGGCGAAGACGCGAAGAAAGACGGCGAGTCGGGCGAGCCGATCGACTTCTCGGCCCAGGAAAGCCTGGGTGTCTGCCCGAAAGACCAGGGCCGCGTGTTCGAGCACGGAACGAGTTATGTCTGCGAACACGCGGTCGGCGCCAACGTGACCTGCGACTTCAAGAGTGGCAAGATCATCCTGCAGCAACCGGTGGCGCGTGAGCAGATGACCAAGCTGCTGGCGACAGGCAAGACCGAGCTGCTCGAAGGTTTCGTCTCGAACAAGACCCGCCGCAAGTTCAAGGCGCGGCTGGCCTACGACAAGAAGGAAGGCAAGGTCAGCTTCGAGTTCGAGCCGCGTGTGGCGCGGCCGGGCAAGGTGCCGGCTGCGAAGACGGCTGCGGCCGACAAGCCGCCGGCAGCCGAGGCGGAGACCGAGGTCAAGAAGCCCGCCGCGAAGAAGGCGCCGGCCGCGAAGAAAGCGGCGCCTCGAAAGGCGGCCGCCAAGAAGCCCTCGTAGCGTCGGCAGCGTGGTGTGCAAAACGCCACGTTGCTGCGCCTCGTGGGCGCAAGAGACATTGGTTCACAGTTGAAAAGCGCGGAAACTTGCGCCTTCGGTGCGTGATGCACCGCGAGGAAACAAGATGAAACCGATGTTCAAACGCTGGAGCGTGGCGCTGCTGCTCGCAGCGTCGTCCACGCTCTCACATGCGCTGGTGTTCGCCGTCAACGAAGGCGTGACGTATCGCGTGCCGAACGAAGAGATTCGCGCGAAGTACGCGGCCATCGCCACCGACCTGTCGAAGATCCTGCGCCAGCCGGTCGTCATCGAACCCATCGGCGCTTATCCGGCGCTGCGCCAGGGCCTGGCCGAAAAAGCCTACGACCTGGCGCTGGTGCATCCGGCGCATTTGTCGATCGTGGCGATGAAGAATTCCGGCTACAAGCTGGTGGCCGTGACGAAGGGCTTTCAGGACTACCGCGCCAACTTCCTGATCAAGGCCGACTCCAAGCTCACGTCGCTGGCCGAGCTGAAAGGCAGCAAGCTCGGTGCGCCGGACGAAGACTCGATCACCGCATGGCTGATCCGCGCCAGCATCCGCGACGCGCTCGGCGACGCCAAGCAGGTGAGCTACGTCTACACCCGCTACCAGGACGCGGTGCCGTTCTTCGTGGAGAACGGCCTGACCTTGTCGGGCGCGACCGCCGCCGGTGGCGTGATCAAGGACTGGAAGGCCAAGGGTGGCAAGGTGCTGGCGCAGTCGAAGCCGGTGCCCATCAAGCACATCATCGCCAGCCCGACCATGAGCGCGGCCGACATCGACGCCGTGCGCGACTACCTGCTCGCGCTGGACACGACCGAAGATGGCAAGAAGAAACTCGCCCCGACCAAGTGGCAGGGCTTCGCGGCCTACGACCAGGCTGCACTGATGGCGATGGGCGTGTGGCTCGGGCTGTGACGCGCCGAGCTAGCCGAGGCACACCACCGAGGCCGTCGCGACCAGCTCGGTGAAGAGCGCCGCCGACACTTTGCCCGACACCGCGTACGGGTCGAGCACGGCCGATTCGGAGTACTTCAACAGCAGCGCCGGGTTGAGCCGGTTCATGTTGACCTGCCCCATCGCCCAGCCGGCAAAGCTGCGCTCTTCGATCTCTTCGTAGCTGAGCAGCACCACGTCGCGGTGGCGTGGGTCTTGCGCGATGCGGTTGTAGAGCGCGCTCACCTGCGAGCGGCCGCCTTCGAGCACCTGCAGGAAGATTTCACCGGAGAAGCACAACACGCCGGTGACGCCCACGCCAGGGTTGTTGCTCGTGGACTTCTTCAGGATCGCCTGCAGCGAGTCTTGCCGAACCGGCGCGGTGGCGCGGCTCGCGTACATCAGTCGTACCAGCATGGTTTTTTCCTTCAGACTTTCTTGCTGAGCAGCGAGAGGAATTCGCGCCGCAGGTTGGCGTCTTTCAGGAACGCACCGCGCATCACGCTGTTGGTCATCATCGACTCGTCGTCTTTCACACCGCGCCAGTGCATGCAGAAGTGGTCGGCTTCCATCACGATGGCCAGCCCGTCGGGCTTGACGCGGTCGAGCAACTCGTTGGCGAGCATCGTGACCGCCTCTTCCTGGATCTGCGGGCGGCTCATGATCCAGTCGCAGATGCGCGCGTACTTCGACAGGCCGATCAGGTTCGAGTGTTCGTTCGGCAGAATGCCGATCCAGACCTTGCCCATGATCGGGCACAGGTGGTGCGAGCAGGCGCTGCGCACCTTGATCGGGCCCACGATCATCAGCTCGTTCAGGCGCTCGGCGTTCGGGAATTCGGTGACCGCCGGCATCGGCACGTAACGCCCGCGGAACACTTCGGTCAGGAACATCTTGGCGACACGCTTGGCGGTTTCCTGCGTGTTGTGGTCGCTGTCGGTGTCGATCACCAAGGCGCGCAGCACCTCGTGCATCTTCGCTTCGACTTCGGCACGCAGTTCATCGATCTCGCCTTCTTCGATGAAGGCCGAGATGTTGTCGTTGGCGTGGAAGCGGCAGTCCGCGCCGACGAGGCGGTAACGAATGCGCTCAGACGCGGCAAGGCGGGACAAGTCTTCTTCGGTCCTGAAAATCGGGGTGGGGGTATCGCCTCGCATGGGCCACTTTCACGGGTGATCAGCCAGAGAGCGTACCCCAGCCAAGGGAATCGGCGCAGGCGCCACCGGCCAGACCGTAGACTGCGCGCGGTGAATGCCCCCAAGCCCTCGAATTCGCCACCCGCTTCGCTGCCGTTGGCCACGCTGTTGAACCATGCGGCCGATGCGGTTCAGGCGGTGCGCGCCGGGCGTTCGCTCAATGCCGCCCTCGCGGCCTGCCCGGCGGCGGCGCGGCCTGGTGCGCAGGCGCTGAGCTTTCATGCGCTGCGCTGGCTCGGCGCCGCGCAGGCGCTGCGCTCGCAGCTCGCCCCGAAAGCGCCGGCTCCGGCGGTCGACGCCTTGTTGCTGACCGCGCTGGCACTGCTGTGGCCCGCCGCCGAGTCGCGCTACACCGAACACACGCTCGTCGACCAGGCGGTGGATGCGGCGCGCCAGCGTGCCCGGCAGAGCGCGGCCTTCGTCAACGCCGTGTTGCGGCGCTTCCTGCGAGAGCGCGATGCGCTCGTCGAAGCTGCGCTGCGCGACCCGGTGGCGCGCTACAACCACCCGCGCTGGTGGATCGACCGGTTGAAGGGCGACTGGCCCGAGCAATGGCAGGCGATCTTGGAAGCCAACAACGCGCACCCGCCGATGACGCTGCGGGTCAACGCGCGCCGGAGCACGGCGCTGGCGTATGTGGCACAGCTCGCCGAGGCCGGCATGTTGGCGCAAGTCGCCGGCCCGCAGGCCGTGACTCTGGCCGAGCCGTGCCCGGTCACGCAACTGCCCGGCTTCGCGGCCGGCGACGTGTCGGTCCAAGACGCTGCTGCGCAACGCGCCGCGCCCTTGCTGATCGGCGCCGGCTTGCCACCCGGCGCGCGGGTTCTCGATGCCTGCGCCGCCCCCGGCGGCAAGACCGCGCACCTGCTGGAGCTGGCCGAGCTCGACGTGCTGGCGCTCGACAGCGACGCGCTGCGCCTGCAGCGCGTGCACGAAACGCTCGCGCGGCTCGGCTTGCAAGCGCGCAGCGTTGCAGCCGACGCCGGAGACCCGAAAGCCTGGTGGGACGGCCGGCCTTTCGACGCGATCCTGCTCGACGCGCCCTGCAGCGCCGCCGGCATCGTGCGCCGCCACCCCGACGTGCGCTGGCTGCGCCGCGCGACCGACATCGACACTCTGGCGCAGACCCAGAGCCGCCTGCTGGCCGCGCTCTGGCCACTGCTCAGACCCGGCGGGCGGCTGCTCTACTGCACCTGCTCGGTCTTCAAGGCCGAGGGCCAGGACCGCATCGACGCTTTTTTGCAACGCCAAGCCGATGCCAAGCTGGCCGCGAACCCGCCATCGCCCGGCCATCTGCTGCCACTGCCCGACAATGGAAGCGAGCATTCGCCGCTGCTTCAGCAAGCGCCGGGTGACGGGTTCTATTACGCCCTGTTAGAAAAGACCTGAGGTTCACGGCCCACATGCGCAGCGCGGTATCGGCACACCCTGTTTCCCGGCCCCGCGCGTGGCAGCGCAGCCGGCGGGCCGTTGCCGTGCTGCTTCAGGCATTGCTGGTGGTGGCATTCTGGGCCGTGCCCATGGCGCGCGCGGCCGACCCGCAGCTTGCCAGCTTCGAGGTCATGAGCAGCGAGGAGGGCGTGCTGCTCACCTACGCCGTCAACGGCGAACTCTCGCGCAGCGTGGACGACGCTCTCAGCAAGGCCGTGCCTTTGTACTTCGTCGCCGAGGCCGAGCTGTTCCGTGACCGCTGGTACTGGCGTGACCAGCGCGTGGCCAACGCGGTGCGGGTCTGGCGCATCGTCTACCAGCCGCTCACCTCGACCTACCGCGTCACCTTCGGCGGCCTGAGCCAGAACTACAACAGCCGCGAAGAAGCCTTCGCCGCGATCAGCCGCACCTCGCGCTGGAAGATCGCCGAGCCCGGGCAGGTGGCCGACGGCAGCCGCCACTACGTCGAGTTCAACTACCGGCTCGACACCTCGCTGCTGCCGCGTCCGATGCAGATCGGCATCGGCGGGCAGGCCGACTGGAACTACTCGGTGCAGCGCGTGCAGCGCATCAACTGAGCCCTGCGCATGACCAAAGCCTCGCGCTGGGCGTGGATCATCTCCACCGTGGCGGCCACCGGCGCCGGGCTGGTGCTGGCGTTTTTGCTCTCGATCGCCACCAACAACCCGGCGCTGTACGAGCGCCACTACGTCTGGCTGTTCTGGGTCAACCTCACGGTGGCCAGCCTGCTGGTGCTGGTAATCGCGATCGCCGCGGTGCGCCTGCTGCTGCGGGTGCGGCGTGGCAAGTTCGGGAGCCGGCTGCTGCTCAAACTGGCGGCCATCTTCGCGCTTGTCGGTGTGGTGCCGGGTGTGTTGATCTACACCGTGAGCTACCAATTCGTCTCGCGCAGCATCGAGAGCTGGTTCGACGTGAAGGTCGAGACCGCGCTCGATGCCGGCCTGAAGCTCGGCAAAGGCACGATCGATTCGATCGTCAGTGATGTGGCCGCCAAGACGCGCCTGGCCGCCGAGCGGCTGGGCGACACCGTCGGCGCAGCGCAGCCGCTGGCGATGGAGCGGCTGCGCGAGCAGCTCTCTGCGCAAGACATCTCGATCATCGGCGCCGCCGGCCAGACCCTGCTGACGGCCGGCAGTACCACCGAACGCTGGATGCCCGAGCGCCCCACACCCACGCTGCTGCGCCAGGCCCGCAGCGCGCGTGTGGTGAGCGAGCTGGTCGGGCTCGACGAAGACGCCGGCGCCAACGCGGGTGCGGCGCGGGTGCGCGCGCTGGCCTACATCCCGAGCACCAGCTTCGCGCTCGGCGAAGAAGACCACTACCTGCTCGTGACACAACTGCTGCCACCCACGCTCGCCGCCAACGCTCTCGCCGTGCAGGCCGCGTACCGCGAGTACCAGTTGCGAGCGCTCGCCCGCACCGGGCTGCGCCAGATGTACATCGGCACGCTCACGCTCGCGCTGGTGCTGGCCGTGTTCGGCGCACTGCTGATGGCCGTGGCTTTCGGCAACCAGCTTGCACGGCCCTTGCTGCTGCTGGCCGACGGCATGCGCCAGGTTGCGCAGGGCGACCTGAGCACCAAGGCCGTGTTCGCTTCGGGCGACGAGCTCGGTGGCCTCACGCGTTCGTTCGCCGACATGACCGAGCAGCTTTCCGACGCGCGCTCGCTGGTGCAGCGCAGCGTGGTGCAGGTGGAAGGCGCACGCGCCAACCTGCAGACGATTCTGGACAACCTGACCGCCGGCGTGATCGTGTTCGACCGCGCCGGCAACATCGACACCGTGAACCCCGGCGCCACCCGCATCGTGCGGCTGGCGCTCTCGGCCTACCGCGGCCGCCCGCTGACCGACGTGCCCGGCATCGGCGCTTTCGCGCAGGCCGTGTGGCAACGTTTCGAGCTGCACGCCGCCAGCCCCGAGGCCGGCGAGCGCGACCACTGGCAAGACTCGTTCGAGCTGCAGACCCAGGCCATCGGCGGGCGCGACCGCAACTCCACCACGCTGCTGGTGCGTGGCGCCGCCATGCCGCACGGCGCGCGGCTGATGGTCTTCGACGACATCACCGAGCTGGTCTCGGCCCAGCGCAGCGAAGCCTGGAGCGAAGTGGCGCGGCGCCTGGCACATGAGATCAAGAACCCGCTCACGCCGATCCAGCTCTCGGCCGAACGCCTGCAGCACAAGCTCGGCAACAAGCTCGAAGGTGCCGACCAGGCCATGCTTGCAAGATCGGTCGACACCATCGTCAACCAGGTGCAGGCGATGAAGACGCTGGTCAACGAGTTTCGCGATTACGCGCGCCTGCCGGCCGCGCACCTGGCGCCGCTCGACCTGAACGCGCTTGTCAGCGAAGTGCTCGGCCTGTACGCCACCGCGCAGGAAGCCGGCCGGCTGAGCACGAAGCTCGACGCCGCGTTGCCGGCGATCGTGGGCGACAGCACGCAGCTGCGCCAGGTCATCCACAACCTCGTGCAGAACGCGCTCGACGCCGTGACCGAGCAAGCCGATGGCCGGGTGCGCATCGAAACCGAGGTGGCCCGCAACGAACAAGGCCAGCCGCGGGTGGTGCGCCTGCACGTGATCGACAACGGCCCGGGCTTTTCCGACAAGGTGCTCAAGCGTGCGTTCGAGCCCTACGTCACCACCAAGAGCAAGGGCACGGGTCTGGGGCTGGCGGTCGTGAAAAAGATTGCCGACGAGCACGGTGCGCGGGTGCGAATCGCCAACCTCGGCGGCGCCGCCGAGGGCGAGCACGAGCCTGCATTGGCGCGCGGGGCGCAAGTCTCGCTATCATTCGCGAAATTCGCACCGGCCGACGCCCCCCGCGCACCCGCGGCAAACGATCGGGCCGAAGCGCACTGAGCATCCATGGCGACCATTCTTGTAGTTGACGACGAACTCGGCATCCGCGCGCTTCTGTCGGAGATCCTGGCCGACGAAGGCCACACGATCGAGCTGGCCGAAAACGCCGCGCAGGCGCGCGCCTGCCGCGAGCGCCTGCGCCCTGATCTCGTGCTGCTCGACATCTGGATGCCCGACGTCGATGGCATCACGCTGCTGAAGGAATGGGGCGCCACTTCGCTGCTGAACATGCCCGTCATCATGATGAGCGGCCACGGCACGATCGACACCGCGGTGGAAGCCACCAAGTTCGGCGCGATGGCGTTTCTGGAAAAGCCGATCACCTTGCAGAAGCTGCTGCGTGCCGTCGAGCAGGGTCTGGCCAAGCCGGCTTCGCGCACGGGCACGGCGGCGAACACGGGCAACAACCTCCACAACGACGCCGGACTCACTGTCGAGTCGGCGATGACCGGCGGTGTGATGCTGCCGACCACGCCGCTGATGCTCGGCCCGCAATCGGAACAGAGCTTCGACCTGGACCGCCCGCTGCGCGAAGCGCGCGACGCGTTCGAGAAGAGTTATTTCGAATTCCACCTCGCGCAGGAAAACGGCAGCATGACCCGCGTCGCCGAAAAGACCGGGCTGGAGCGCACTCACTTGTACCGCAAGCTCAAGCAGCTCGGCGTGGACCTGTCGCGCAACAAGCGCAGCGGGGTGCTGTAGCGGAAGGGTGTGGCCGGCCGGCTATAATCGTCGGCTCACGGCCTGGTAGCTCAGTTGGTAGAGCAGCGGATTGAAAATCCGCGTGTCGGTGGTTCGATTCCGCCCCAGGCCACCAGTGAATTCAAGGACTTAGCGATCTAGTCGCTAGGTCCTTTTTCTTTGGGCGTAGCTGCAGCGTACCCTGTGAAGGTGTCAAGTCGGCCTGCTGCATCTTGCAAACCCTCCGGCGCGACGTGAGCGTAGCGCTCGACCATGTGCGGGGTCTTCCAGCCACCGAGGCGTTGAAGCTCGTGTGTCGGGGTTCCGGCCTGGCGGTGCCAGGTAGCGAACGTGTGCCGCAGATCGTGCCACTTGAAGTTCTCGATCCCGGCGCGCGCCAAGGCCGCGTTCCAGGCTTTGGTGTTCACGTTGGACACTGGAGTGCCGCGATACGTGAACACGCGAGTCAAGT
>JANYFX010000314.1 GCA_025359585.1 Rhizobacter sp.
GTTCGGCAAGGCGCTGGGCTGGTTCGTGACCGCCTCGCTGGTCTCGCTGATCCTCGGCCTGATCATGGCCAACCTGCTCAAGCCGGGCGAGAACCTCGGCCTGCCGCTGCCCGACATCGGTGCGTCGGCGAACCTGGCCACAGCGAAGTTCACGCTGAAAGACTTCGTGAGCCACCTGGTGCCGAAGTCGTTCGCCGAGGCGATGGCCAACAACGAGATCCTGCAGATCGTCGTGTTCTCGATGTTCTTCGGCGTGGCCCTGGCCGCGCTCGGCGACAAAGCGAAGACACTGGTCGCCGCGATCGACGAACTGGCGCATGCCATGCTCAAGATCACCGGCTACGTGATGAAGCTCGCACCGCTGGCCGTGATGGCGGCGATGGCCGCCACGGTCGCCGTCAACGGCCTCGAGATCCTGCTGAAGTTCGCCGTGTTCATGGGCGACTTCTACCTCGGCCTGTTCGTGTTGTGGGCGGTGCTGGTCGGTGCCGGCTTCGTGTTCCTCGGGCCGCGTGTGTTCAAGCTGCTGGTATTGATCAAGGAAGCCTTCCTGCTGTCGTTCGCCACCGCGAGTTCGGAAGCCGCGTACCCGAAGATCCTCGACGCGCTCGACCGCTTCGGCGTGAAGCGCAAGATCTCGAGCTTCGTGATGCCGATGGGGTATTCGTTCAACCTCGACGGCTCGATGATGTACTGCACCTTCGCCGTGCTCTTCATCGCGCAGGCCTACAACATCGCGCTGCCGATCGGCACGCAGATCACGATGCTGCTGATTCTGATGCTCACCTCCAAGGGCATGGCCGGCGTGCCGCGTGCATCGCTGGTCGTGATCGCCGCGACGCTGAACCAGTTCAACATTCCCGAGGCCGGGCTGTTGTTGATCCTCGGTGTCGACACCTTCCTCGACATGGGCCGCTCGGCCACCAACGCGGTCGGCAACTCGATCGCGACCGCCGTGGTCGCGAAGTGGGAGGGCGAGTTGTTGCCTGAAGACGAGGCTCACGCGAACGCGCTGACGCTCGACGCCGCCACGCCGCAACCGGCGCACGCCTGAGGCCGCCATGCACACCGCCTGGCATCAACGCCTGCTCGTCGGGCTGCTGGCTTCGGCCGCCTGCCTGAGCGCCTTCGCGCAGTCCGAGTCCACGCCGATGCAGCTGACCGGCACGCTGCAGAAAGTGCGCGAATCGGGAACGATCACGCTCGGCCACCGCGTCTCGTCGGTGCCGTTCTCCTACCTCTCGGTGCGCGGCGAGCCGATCGGTTATTCGATCGACCTGTGCAAGCTGCTGGTCGATGCGATCAGCGAGGAGCTCGGCCGCACGATCACGATCAAGTGGCTGCCGGTCACCTCGGAATCGCGCATCGGCGCGGTCACGTCGGGGCAGGCCGACCTGGAGTGCGGCTCCACCACCAACAACCTCGAGCGCCAGAAGCTCGTGGGCTTTTCGCCGACGATGTTCGTCTCGGGCACCAAGCTGATGGTCAAGCGCGGCTCGGCGCTGAAGTCGTTTCGCGACCTGGGCGGCAAGAAGGTGGTGGTCACGGCAGGCACGACCAACGAGAAGACGCTGCGCGAGCTGGCGCAGAAGTTCAAGCTCGACATCAACCTGCTGGTGGCGCCCGACCACGCCGCATCGTTCGCGATGCTGGCCACCGGCCAGGCCGATGCCTTCGCCACCGACGACGTGCTGCTCTACGGCCTGCTGGCGCAGAACAAGGTGCAGGCCGAGTACAGCGTGGTCGGCGAGTTTCTGTCCTACGACCCCTACGGGATCATGTACCGCAAAGGCGACACGCAGCTCGCGCGGATGGTCAACGACAGCTTTCACCAACTCGCCGAAGAGCGCGAGATCGAGCGTCGCTACACCCGCTGGTTCCTGCGCAAGCTGCCATCGGGTGTGAGCCTCGATCTGCCGATCAGCCCGCAGCTCGAAACCATTCTGCAGACGATGGCGGCGCGCACCGAATGAGCCCCCGGCCGGGGTGGCCCGGGGCGCGACTGTTTTCAATCAATCAAGGAGAGAGCATTTTGAAAGTTCAACAACTCGTTCGTGCCGCGATGGCCCTTGCACTGTGCACCGCGCTCGGCGCTTTCGGACAAACCACGACCAAGGCCAACGTGGTCGTGCTCGCCACCGGCGGCACGATCGCCGGTGCCGGCGCAAGCGCCGCCAACAGCGCCACCTACCAGGCCGCCAAGGTGCCGGTCGAAAAGCTCATCGCCGGCGTGCCCGAACTCGCCGACATCGCCAACGTGCGCGGCGAGCAGGTGTTCCAGATCGCCTCCGAGAGCTTCACCAACGAGAAGCTGATCACGCTGGGCAAGCGTGTTGCGGCACTCGCCAAAGACCCGGGTGTCGATGGCATCGTCATCACCCACGGCACCGACACGCTCGAAGAAACTTCGTTCTTTCTGACGCTGGTCGTGCACACCGACAAGCCGATCGTGGTGGTCGGCTCGATGCGCCCGGGCACCGCGATGTCGGCCGACGGCACGCTGAACCTGTACGACGCGGTCGTGGTCGCGGCCGACAAGGAGTCGCGCGGCAAAGGCGTGCTGATCGCGATGAACGACGACATCCTGTCGGGCCGCGACGCGGGCAAACGCATCAACATCAAGACCAATGCGTTCGGCAGCCAATGGGGCGCGCTGGGCTCGGTGGTGGAGGGCAAGACCTACTGGTTCCGCGCGCCGGTGAAACGCCACACGATGGCGAGCGAGTTCGATATCGAGAAGATCGACACGCTGCCGATGGTCTCGATCGTCTACGGTTCGGGCGAGATGGGCACGGCGATGGCCGAGGCGGCGGGCAAGGCCGGCGCGAAGGCGATCATTCACGCCGGCACCGGCAACGGTTCGGTGCCCAACTACGAAGTCGAGACGCTGCGCAAGCTGCGCGCCGACGGTGTGCAGATCGTTCGTTCGGCGCGTGTGCCCGACGGCTTCGTGCTGCGCAATTCGGAGCAGCCCGACGACAAGTACGACTGGGTCGTCGCGCACGACCTGAACCCGCAGAAGGCCAAGATTCTTGCCGCGCTGGCGCTCACCAGAACCAGCGACACGAAGGAACTGCAGCGCATCTTCTGGACCTACTGACCCCATCCCCGGAGCGCCTTCGAGGGGGCGCCGCCACCGGCCCGGCAAAGCCCGGGCCGCAGCGCCCACCTGACACGAGAGCCCATCATGACCACAGCAACCACCCGCCGCGAGCACGACTTTCTCGGTGAAAAAGACATTCCCTTCGAAGCCTACTGGGGCGTGCACAGCGCCCGCGCGGTCGACAACTTTCCGATCTCGGGCCAGACCGTGGCCCAGATGCCCGAACTCGTGCGTGCGCTCGCCTTCGTCAAGAAAGCCGCGGCACAAGCCAACTTCAAGCTCGGGGTGCTCGATGCCGAGCGTGCCGTGGCGATCGAGCGCGCCTGCGACGACGTGATCGGCGGCGCGCTGCACGACCAGTTCGTGGTCGATGTGATCCAGGGCGGCGCCGGCACCTCGACCAACATGAACGCCAACGAGGTGATCGCCAACCGCGCGCTCGAACACCTGGGCCACCCCAAGGGCCACTACGAGGCGCTGCACCCGAACGACCATGTGAACGCGTCGCAGAGCACGAACGACGTCTACCCCACGGCGCTGCGCGTGGCGGCCTGGTTCGGCATCGAGGGGCTGCTGCTGGCGATGGCCGATTTGCGTGGCGCCTTCGAGGCCAAGGCGCACGAATTCAAGAGCGTGTTGAAGATCGGCCGCACGCAGTTGCAAGACGCCGTGCCGATGACGCTCGGGCAGGAATTTCTGGCCTTCGCGATCATGATCGGCGAAGACGAACTGCGCCTGCGCGAAGCGCGCGCGCTGATCACCGAAGTGAATCTCGGTGCCACCGCGATCGGCACCGGCATCAACGCGCCGGCCGGTTACGCCGAGATGGTGGTGCCCCTGCTGGCCGCTGTCAGCGGTGTGCCGGTGGTACGCGCGGCCAACCTCGTCGAGGCCACGCAAGACACCGGCTCCTTCGTGCAGCTCTCGGGCGTGCTCAAGCGCGTGGCCTGCAAGCTCAGCAAGGTCTGCAACGACCTGCGGCTGCTTTCCAGCGGGCCGCAGGCCGGCTTCGGCGACATCAAGCTTCCGGCGCGCCAGGCG
>JANYFX010000318.1 GCA_025359585.1 Rhizobacter sp.
TCTGCAAACGAGTCGCGAGGCCTACGTGATCGACCTGTTCGGCCTATCGATCGAACAAGCTCGCGCCAAGCATCCAGGCCTCTACCAATGGTTGTTGCTGCGAGTGAAGCCCGAGCGTGACCAGAACGCTCGAAGTTCGTATCGCGAGAAGTGGTGGACTTTCGCCGAACCGAGGAGCGACTTCCGTCTCGCATCCGCTGAACTCGATCGATACATAGCTACACCGATGACCGCAAAGCACAGAGTTTTCATCTTTGTCTCTTCAGAGACGTTGCCCGATCAAGGCCTTGTGCCAATCAGCGCGCACGATCCGCAACTCTTTGGTGTTCTATCAAGCCGAGCGCATATCGCTTGGTCCATCGTCACCGGGGGAACTCTCGAAGATCGACCGCGATACAACCAATCGGAATGCTTCGAGCCCTTCCCCTTCCCCAACCTCGCCGACCACCCCGCTCTCGCCACCCAGATCGCCGCCACCGCCGAAGAACTCGACGCGCACCGCAAGCGCCAGCAGGCGGCGCATGCCACGCTCACGCTGACCGACATGTACAACGTGCTCGACGCCTTGCGCCTCGGCCGCGCGTTGACGGCGAAAGAGAAAATCACGCACACGAACGGCCTCGTCAGCGTGCTCGCCGAATTGCACGACCGGCTCGATGCGCTGGTGCTGCAGGCTTACGGTTGGGCCGACCTCGCGCCGGCCCTCGTCGGCAAACCCGGCGGCACCTTGCCCTGGCCCGAGAAGCCGGTGGCGCAGGCCGAGGCAGAAGAAGAATTGCTGGTGCGCCTGGTGGCGCTCAACGCCGAGCGCGCCGCCGAAGAAGCGCGCGGCACGGTGCGCTGGTTGCGGCCCGAGTTTCAAGACCCGGCGCGGCGCGGCACCACACCCGCCTTGCCCGTGGCCACGCAGGACGAGATGGACCTCGGCGTCGATCAGGCCACGCCCTCGCCCGCCACGAAGAAGGGCCGTAAGCCGGCCGCTGCGGCGTCAGTCAAACGGCCGTGGCCGAACACGCTGCCCGAGCAGATGCGCGGCGTCGCCGGTGTGCTCACCGCCAGCGCGCGCCCGATCGGTCTCGATGTGATCGAGGCCACCTTCACCGGCCGCGGCCCGTGGAAGCGCCGCATTCCGCAGATCCTCGAAGCGCTCGCCGCGCTCGGCCGGGCGCGGATCGTGAACGGGTTGTGGACGCTGGGGTGACGGCCGCCTGCTGCGTCGCCAGCATTTGCTAAAATCATTACTTGGTAATACTTCAGGGCGCGCCATGGAAACCACGACGATGACGAGCAAGGGGCAGGTCACGATCCCCAAGTCGGTTCGGCAGCAGCTCGGCCTGCGCCAGGGCGCCAAGGTGGCTTTCGTGGTCGAAGGCGACCACGCGGTTCTGCGGCCCGCAGTGCCTGTGCGTGCCCTGCCGAAGAGCGGCTTCGGCATGGTGAAGGTCAGCGGCCCCGCCGTGCCGCCCGACTTCGACGTGGCCAGCCTGCTGAAGCCCGAGCCGGTGAAGCCGGTCACGCCGGTCGGGAAGGCCAGCAAGCCCGGGGCACGCAAGTGATCGGGCTCGACACCAATGTGCTGGCGCGCTACTACCTCGCCGGCCACGATGTCGATGCCGCCACCACGCGCCAGCAACTGGCAGCGCGCCGCCTGATCGAAGGAAACCAGCCGCTGTATGTGGCGAAGACTGTTCTGCTCGAACTCGAATGGGTGATGCGCGGCGCCTATGCGTGCGCGCCCGCTCAATTCGCCGGGGTGCTCGACCACCTGTTGGCGTCTCCGCACGTGAAGGTGGAAGACCGCCTGTCGGTCGAAGCGGCGCTCGTTGGCCACCGCAGCGGGCTCGACTTCGCCGACGCGTTGCACCACGCCAGCTACCGAACCTGCACGGCGATGGCGAGCTTCGACGACCGCAGGTTTGCGCGGCGCGCCAACAAGCTGGGCCTGCCCCCGGTGGTGACCGTGCCGCGTTGACAGGCCCTGGGCCTACATGCCCTTGAACAAGCCCGTGAAGCTGCGTGACACCTCCAGCTTCTCCGGGTGCCCCTTCACCGCCACCAGCTGCCGCCCGCGCAGGTCGCGGCTCACGCCGGCGATGAACTTGGTGTTCACGAGGGTCGAGCGGTGGATCTGCCAGAACAGGTCGGCATCGAGCTCGTCGATCAGCTCCTTGATCGGCTTTCGGATCAGCGCTTCGACCGTGGCGGTCTGCACGCGCGTGTACTTCTCGTCGGAGATGAAGAACAGCACCTCTTCGACCGGGATCATCTGGATGCTCTGGCCCACGGTCGCCTGAATCCAGCGCAGCGTCGGCGCCTTGGCCGGGTCCATGCGTGTGGCGAGTTTCTGCAGCAACTGCTGCATGCCAGCAGGCGGCGCGTCGTCGGTCGCAGCGTCGTCGCTGCTGCGCCGCTGTGCCAGACGCTTCTTGATGCGCTCGACCGTGACGAGCAGGCGCTCACGCTCGGCGGGTTTGAGCACGTAGTCGACCACGCCTTGTTCGAAGGCTTCGATCGCGTACTGGTCGTAGGCGGTGATGAAGACGATCTCGCAGCCGGCCCAGGCGTCTTCGGTGTCGTCGTCGGTCGGCAGCTGCGCGATGGCGCGGGCCGCTTCCACGCCGGTCATGCCGGGCATGCGGATGTCGAGGAACACGAGCTCGGGGTGGTGCTGTTCGGTGAGCGCCACGGCCTCGGTACCGTTCTTCGCTTCGGCCACGATCTGCAACTCGGGCCAGACTTCGGCAAGGCGCGCGCGCAGCTGCTCGCGCAGCAGGCGCTCGTCGTCGGCGATCAGCGCGCGCGGCGCGGGGTTCGAAGTGCCGGATCCGTTCATGCGCCGATCGTAGCGCCAGGCCGGGTCGCTGACGCCGGGCCGCGCGCGAGCCGCCACACGATCCACACCCCGAGCAACAGCGGCGAGAGCAGCAGCGCCGCCACACCCAGCAGCACGCACAGCACCACCGCGATGCCGAGCGCCGCGCACATCAGCGGCACGATCACCGCGATCGGCACGACCAGCAGCACCACGACCATCGCCAACAACACGCCGCCGAGCGCGAGCAGCCACTCGCCGCCCTGCAACTGCGTGAGCGTGAACTGCTCGCCGTCGATGTTGAGCGTGGCGCCTTCGAGCGGCGGAGCCCACTGCATCACAGCGGTTACCAGCAAAGCGCTCAATACGGCGCCGGCCAGCAGCAGCCACAGGCTGGTCTTGATGAAACGGTTCATGCGCTCTCTCCTTCGCGGGTTTGCGCCTGGTAGGGCACGGTCAGCGTCACCACGGTGCCGCTGGGCGAGTTTTCTGTGATCGTCATCTGGGCCTTGTTGCCGTAGAGCAGCTGCAGGCGTTCGCGGATGTTGTTCAGGCCGATGCCGGTGCCGGCGGTCGCGGCCTTGCCGAAG
>JANYFX010000387.1 GCA_025359585.1 Rhizobacter sp.
GGAGACCGGCGCGCAGGGCACGATCAAGGACGGCATCGCCTACTGCGAGTCGGTGCGCGACTATGTTTCGCGCGATCTGCTGCAAGGCATCCTCGACGACACCGAAGAGCACATCGATTTTCTCGAAACCCAGATCGACCTGATCGGCAAGGTGGGCTTGCCGAACTACCTGCAATCCCAGATGGGCGAGCCCAGCTGAGCCTGACGCACCCGGAGACTCCATGATCGTTTGTGTGTGCCGCCGAATTTCAGACCACCAGATCCGCCAGGCGGCGGCGGACGGTGCGGTCAGTCTCGAGTGCCTGCAATTCGAACTCGGGGTCGCCACGCAGTGCGGGCGCTGCGCCGATTGCGCTTCGCACGTGCTGTGCGATGCACGCGCTGCCAAGATGCAGGCGCACGTCGCCTTGCCGCAGCACCACGTGAGCATCGGCCTGCACCCGCAGATGGCCTGAACGGCGGCCGGCGCGGTCTTCCCGTGCCGCTGCCTACAATTCGCGCTTCTTCAGCACCCTGCGGGGCCCGCGCGCGCGGCCTGATCCCATGCTCGACATCACTTTGCTGCGCAAGGACCTTGCGCAAGTCATCCAGCGGCTTGAAACGCGCAAATCGCCGCAGCCGTTTCTCGACGTGGCACGCTTTACCTCACTCGAGTCGGAGCGCAAGACGATCCAGACCCGCACTGAAGAGCTGCAGGCGCAGCGCAACGCCGCGTCCAAGCTGATCGGCCACCTCAAGGCCAAGGGCGAAGACAGCGCGCCGGCGATGGCGCAGGTGAGCGGCATCGGCGATGCGCTGAAGGCATCGGCCGAGCGGCTTGACGTGATCCAGAGCGAACTGCAATCGATGTTGATGGCGGTGCCAAATTTGCCCGATGCGAGCGTGCCGGTCGGTTACGACGAGACCGCCAACGTCGAAGTGCGGCGCTGGGGCACACCGAAGCAGTTCGACTTCACCACCCGCGACCACGTCGACCTCGGCGCGCCGCTCGGCCTCGACTTCGACACTGGCGCCAAGCTCTCCGGCTCGCGCTTCAGCTTCTTGCGCGGCCCGATGGCGCGGCTGCATCGGGCGCTCGCGCAGTTCATGCTCGATGTGCAGACCCAGGAGCACGGCTACACCGAGTGCTACACGCCTTACATCGTCAACCGCGACGTGCTCGAAGGCACGGGCCAGTTGCCCAAGTTCAAGGAAGACATGTTCTGGGTCTCGCGCGGTGGCGCCGAGGCCGGGCAACAAGAGCAGTACCTGATCTCGACCTCTGAAATCTCGCTGACCAACACCGTGCGCGAGCAGCTGCTCGCCGCGAGCGATCTGCCGATCAAGCTGACCGCGCACAGCCCGTGTTTCCGCTCCGAAGCGGGCAGCGCCGGGCGCGACACGCGCGGCCTGATCCGCCAGCACCAGTTCGACAAGGTCGAGATGGTGCAGATCGTGGCGCCCGATCAAAGCGAGGCGGCGCTGGAGCAGATGGTCGGCCATGCCGAAGCCATTCTGCAAAAGCTCGGGCTGCCTTACCGCGTGATGCTGCTCAGCAGCGGCGACATGGGCTTCGGCGCCATCAAGACCTACGACCTCGAAGTCTGGGTGCCGGCGCAGAACACCTTCCGCGAGATCAGCTCCTGCTCGAACTGCGAGGCCTTCCAGGCCCGCCGCATGCAGACTCGCTACAAGAACACGCAAGGCAAGAACGAGTTCGTGCACACGCTCAACGGCTCGGGCCTGGCGGTCGGGCGCACGCTGGTCGCGGTGCTCGAAAACTGCCAGAACGCCAACGGCTCGATCACCGTGCCCGAAGCGTTGCGGCCGTACATGGGCGGGGTGGCGGTGCTGAAGCCGGAAGCCCGCAGCGCGTGAGATAGAATTTGCGGCTCGGCACAGACCCGCCGAAGCAGTGGCCCGTATCAACGGCCCGCTGCACTGCGAATACCGGAGAGGTGGCAGAGTGGTCGAATGTACCTGACTCGAAATCAGGCGAACCGCAAGGTTCCGAGGGTTCGAATCCCTCCCTCTCCTCCATGGTGCGAAAGAAAACGGGCCCTCGCGGCCCGTTTTTCATGGCGGTCACCCGCGCCCGCGCTTCACAGTTCTTTACCCCTCAGCCAAGCCGTGTTCACCACCGGCGGCCAGCATCGGTGCATGGGTCAACAGCCCGATCCTCTCAGGAGTGCACGATGTTCAAATTGAAGTTCCGGTCGGCCCCGGCGCATGGCGTGGGCGTGGTGTTTCGCTGGATGATGGTCAGCGTGCTGGTCGTCGCGGCCGCTGCGGTGGCGGTCTCGGCCGAAGCGCAGGAGCGGCAACCCGGCATGGGCGGCGGGGGCCACGGCATGATGATGTTCGGCGGCCCGCCCGAGCACATGGGCCGGCACATCGATCGCATGCTCGACGGCCTGAACGCCACCGACGCCCAGCGCACCCAGATCAAGCAGATCGCGATGGCGGCCGCCACCGACCTGCGGGCCCAGCGCGAAGCGGGCAAGGGCCTGCGCGAGCGTGGCATGCAGATCTTCACGGCCCCAAACGTCGACGCACAGGCCGCCGAGTCGGTGCGCCAGCAGATGCAGACGCTGCACGACCAGGCCAGCCGCCGCACGCTGCAGGCCCTGCTCGACGTGAGCCGGGTGCTCACGACCGAGCAACGCGCCAAGCTCGGCGAGCGAATGAAAGAGCGCGGGGCGATGATGAAGGAGCGCATGGAGCGCATGCAACGCGAACGGCCGAAACAATGATCGGCGCCCGGGCTATGCTCAGCAGCACGAGTGGGCTCGCGGCGATGGTGCTGCAGAGTGCCACCTTCCCCAACCAAGCCGCGCCGAACCACCAACGCATGACCGCCCGTTTGCTGCTCATCGACGACGACGCCCGCCTCTCCGCGATGGTCGGCGACTACCTGCGTGGCGCCGGCTTCGAAGTCGAGACCGCCGGTTCGCTGGCCTCCGGCCGCGAGCGCATCGCCGCCGACACTTTCGACGCCCTCGTGCTCGACCTGATGTTGCCCGACGGCGACGGCCTCGACCTGTGCCGTGAGCTGCGCGCCGAGGCCCGCACCCGCCACCTGCCGCTGCTGATGCTGACCGCCCGTGGCGAGCCGATGGACCGCATCGTCGGCCTGGAGCTGGGCGCCGACGACTACCTGCCCAAACCCTTCGAGCCACGCGAACTGCTGGCGCGCGTGAAGGCCTTGCTGCGGCGTGCCACGCCCCAGCCGGCGGCCGACGACGTGCTGCGTTTCGGCCGCCTCGAAGTCGACCTGGGCGCCCGCGTGGCGCGCCTCGCCGGTGCGGTCTGCGACCTCACCGGCCACCAGTTCGACCTGCTCGTCGTGCTGGCGCAAAGCCCGGGGCGTGTGCTCTCGCGCGACCAGATCATGGACTCGCTCAAGGGCCACCCGCTCGAAGCCTTCGACCGTTCGATCGACGTGCACATCTCGCGCATCCGGGCCGTGATCGAAGACGACCCGAAGCTGCCGCGCCGTGTGCTCACCGTGCGGGGTGCGGGTTATGTTTTCGCGCGCAAGCAAGACGCCGACGAGGCGGCGGCCTGATCGCAGCCAGCGAGGCGGCCACGCCGGGGCGCGGCACGGGCCTGCGCCAGCGTTGATACTCCCGGCATGAAAAGCCTGTACCTGCGCATCTACGCCACGGTCGTGGTGTTGCTGCTGCTGTTCGCGCTCGCGTCGGGCTGGGTGTTCCAGCGCCACATCGAGCAGGAACGCATGCGCTCCGAAACCGTGCAGACCGACCGCATGAGCGCCTGGGGCGATCTGATCCAGCGCTCCTTGCCCGGCGCCGACACGGCGGCCTCAGACCAGGCGGCCGCACTGCGCGAATGGTCGGTGCGGCTGCGTTTGCCACTCGCGCTCGACAGCGCTTCGGGCGAGCGCATCGGCGCTTCCGACTCGTTCAGCCGGCGCATGGCCGAAGGCTTGGTGCGGCCGCTCGCGGTGCGGCTCGAAGACGGCCGCACGCTCTGGCTCATGCGGCCGGGATCGTTGCGTCAGGCGGCGGCTGCCGCGGCCGGCCGCGATGGCGCGGGGCCACCGCCAGGCGGCCGGCCTGCATTCGACGACGGGCCGCCGATGCCCTTGCCGTTCGTGCCGCCGAGCTGGCCGCGCGGTGTCGGCCTGGCGGTGCTGCTGCTGGTGCTGTTCGTCGCGGTGTCGGCGGGTGCCTACCCTGTGGTGCGCCGGCTCACGCGCCGGCTCGAAGCGCTCAAACAAGGCGTCGAAAAATTCGGTGCGGGGCACTTGCACCACCGCGTCGAAGTGACGGGCAGCGACGAGGTGGCGGCGGTCGCATCGAGCTTCAACGTGGCCGCGGCGAAGGTCGAAACGCTGGTGCGTTCACACCAGTCGCTGCTCGCCAACGCGAGCCACGAACTGCGTTCGCCGCTGGCCCGTTTGAAGATGGCGGTCTCGATGCTGACCGACGCCAACCCGGTGCAGCGCGACAAGCTCAAACAAGAGATCAACACCAACGTGGCCGAGCTCGACGCGCTGGTCGAAGAGGTGCTGCTGGCGAGCCGGCTCGATGGCGCGCAGACGATCATCGACCCGCGCGAGCGCGTCGACCTGCTCGCGCTGGCGGCCGAAGAAGCGTCGCGCGTCGACGCCGAGGCCGACGGTGTGTCGCTGGGCGTCATCGGCGACGAGCGGCTGCTGCGCCGTGCCTTGCGCAACCTGCTGGAAAATGCGCGTCGTTATGGTGGCCACGACGTGAGCGTGATCGCCGAGAGTCACGCCGGCCGCGCGCTGTTGCGCGTCTGCGACCGTGGGCCGGGTGTGCCGGAAGCGATGCGCGAGCGCATCTTCGAAGCTTTCTTTCGCCTGCCCGGCCATGCCGAGCAGGCCGGGGGTGTCGGCCTCGGCCTGAGCCTGGTCAAACAGATCGCCGAGCGTCACGGCGGCAGCGTGCGCTGCGAAGCGCGCGAGGGCGGCGGCAGCTGCTTCGTGCTCTCACTGCCGCTCGCGCAGTCTTGACAGGCCCCGCGCTTCAAGCGACCGGCTCGAGCGTGGTGGCGGCGTCGCGGGTGCGGCGCAGCATCCACATCAGGAAGCCGCTCATGCCGGCGCCTGCGATCACGAGGCCGAGCGTGGCCGCCGACCAGAAACCGAGCGAACCTTGCAGCGCGGCCGGTGCGAAGCCGCCGGTGTCGAAGGCCAGCGCATAGCCGCCCCCCAGCCCCACGCCCCAGATCGCGACCGCGTAGATCACCAGCGGCGCGGTGGCCACGCGGTAGGCGCGCAGCACGAAGGCTGCCACCGTCTGCGCCGCGTCGGCGATGTGGAACACCGCCACCCACGCGAGCAGCGGCAGCGCTGCGCCCACGATCACGCTGTCGTGCGTGTACAGCCGCAGGATGTCTTCGCGCAGCAGGTACACGGCGGCGCCCATCATCGCGGCGATCAACACGCCCGCTTCCAGGCCGTGCCAGCCGAGGCGCCGCGCGTCGGCCGGGTCACCGGCACCGATGCGCTGCGCCACCAGCGTGCTCGACGCGTTGGCGATTGCCAGCGGCATCATGAACATCAGCGAGACCAGGTTCACCGCGATCTGGTGCCCGGCCACCGGCGTGGCACCGATGCGTGAAATGAAAAACGCCATGAAGGTGAAGCCGGTCACTTCGATCGCGATCGACAAACCCATCGGCACGCCCAGCCGCAGCAGGGCCGCGAGGCTTGCGCGGTGCGGTTTGGCCGGGCGGGCACCGAGCTCGAAGCGTGCGTAGAACGGGTCGCGCCGCAGCAACTGCCACGCCATGAAGGTCTGGCAGAACATCACGATCGCCGTGGCCACACCGCAGCCGGGCGCGCCGAGTGCGCTGATGTGCAACTCGCCCAGCGGCGTCGGCACGCGGATGCCGAACACCAGCAGCGCGGTCAGCGGCAGCTTGACCAGCAAGGCCACGAGCTGCAGCGCCATCACCACCTTGGGCCGAGACACGGCGGTGTTGAACCCGCGAAACACCGTAAACAGCAAGGCCGGCGGCAACGCGAACGCCAGCGCTGTGAGGTGCGCGCGCACCTTGGCCGCCACCTCGGGCGAGGCGCGCGACAAGCTCAGAAACGGCTCGGGGAACAACAGCGCCGTGCAGCCGATCACCGAGAGCGCGAGTGCCAGCCACATCGCCTGGTGCAGTTGCTGCCCGCACTCGCGCAACTTGCCCGCGCCGAACAACTGGCCGGCGATCGGCCCGACCGCCAGCACCACGCCCATCAGGCCGACGAAGACCGAGACGTAGGCTGCACCGCCGATCGCCAGCGCGGCCAGATCGAGCGCGGCATAACGCGCGACAAGAATGGTGTCGATGGTGGCGAAGGCCAACACCGCGAGCTGGCCAATGAACACCGGCCAGGCCAGCGGCGCAATGCGGCGTGCGCTGTGCAGCAGGCTGGCCGCGCCTGAGCGCCTCACACCTGCGCCTCTGGGCGCGCTTCCTTCCCCGTGCCTTCGCGGGCGCGCTCGGCGTACTTGTTGAAGCGCCAGGCCGTGCCTTCCATCGTGATGCGGCGCCACGTGACGCGCTTCTGCATAGGCGTCATTTCGGGCCAGCGCTGCACTTCTTCGAAGCTGCGGCCGCAACCCTTGCAGACGTTGTCACCCTGGCTGGTGGAGCAGATCGCGATGCAGGGCGCGTCGGGTGTGCTCGCGTACCAGCCGAGCCAGGCGTCGAGCGCCTTCGGGGGCACCGCGTCTTCGGCGATTTCGCTCTCGTGGTAGTACACGAGCAACGCGTACACGGTGGCTAGAGCGCGCACTTCGGCGCAGGCGGTGATGCCGTCGGGCGAGGGCGAGCGCTCGCGCCACCAGTTGATGGCGGCTTCGATGTCGGTGATGTGCAAGTGGGCCATGGTGTGCTGAAGGCGGGCGACAAGGATACCGCCGCGCGTCTGCGGCCCGAGGCGCCGTGGCGGCGACAGAGTTTGTTACCCTGTGCCACACCCTTCCAAACACCGCGAGGCCCGCATGCTGCTGCTCAAACCCGGTTGTGAATGCTGCGACAAAGACCTGCCGGCTGCGTCGGCCGACGCCCGCATCTGCTCGTTCGAATGCACCTTCTGCGCAGCCTGCGCCGAGGGCGTGCTCGCCGGCGCCTGCCCGAATTGCGGCGGCGAGCTGCTGCCCCGCCCACGCCGCCCGGCGTTGAAGCTCGCGGCCAACCCGGCTTCGACGCAGCGCGTTTTCAAACCCGCCGGGTGTGCGAAGCTCGCACCGGCGGCCGCCGTGCAGGCTGTGCCTTGAACCTGAGTGATGGAGAACGACGAATGTCGAGTGGATTGAAGAAGTGGACTTGTGCTGGTGCGATGCTCTTGCTGGTCGCTGCGTGCGCAGCACCCGAGCGGCCCCGCCCGGAGGTCAACCGCTACGGTGTCAACATTGGCGTCGAGCACAGCGGGAGCGCCATCACGCTGGAGCGTGACCAGGAACTCGTGGTTCGGTTGGCCACGCTCGTGAGCCCGGGCTCCGAGTGGGCGCTCGTCGACTTCACGCCGGGTGTGTTGACCGGGCAGACCGCTGCGAAGTTCGAACGTGAAGTGCGGGTCAGCAACGCCAACGACGCTGCGGGCTTCGAGGTCTGGCGTTTCAAGCCGGCCGCGGCCGGCACCGTGACGCTGAAGTTCGACTACCGCCGCGCCTTCAGGCTCGACCCGGCCACGCAGAGCGTCAGCTACACGGTGACGGTGCGGTAGGGCGCCGCGAGCCGGCAAGCTGCCTCGATCCCAGGCCTGGCAACGATGATCTCCGACCTGACCATCCGCCTGGCGCTCGAGACCGACGCGCTGCGCATCGCGCAGATGTCACGCGACCAGATCGAGCGGGGTCTGGGCTGGAGCTGGACCACGCAGCGTGTCTTGCGCAGCATCTTCGACGCCGAGACCAACGTGGTGGTGGCGCTCGAAGCCGGCAAGCTCTCGGGTTTCGCGATCATGAAGTACCACGACGACGAAGCCCACCTGCTGCTGCTGGCGGTGCAGCCCGTTGCGCGGCGCAAGGGCATCGGTGCGGCGCTGGTGGCCTGGCTGGAGCAGGCGGCGCTGACGGCCGGCGTCGGCCAGGTCTGGCTTGAAGCGCGCCAGGGCAACGTGGCCGCCCGCGCGTTTTATCGCCGCCTCGGCTACCGTGAAATTCAGGTGCTGCCCGGTTATTACCAGGGGCGCGAGGCCTGCGTGCGCATCGCCCGCGACCTCTGGCTCGAACACTGGGAAACCGACAACTAGGCCGGCCTCGCCGGCTCAGGCCTGAAGCGATCCGCTGCGCGTGCTGCGCTCGGTGGCGCCGAAGGTCGAGTACACCGCCGCGCTGTCACGCGGAAGCAGCACGTCGATCGCGCGGTCGAGCGCAGCCGTGGCGCGCGCCAGCGATTCGCGCTGCGCCG
>JANYFX010000410.1 GCA_025359585.1 Rhizobacter sp.
GCTCGTGCGGCGCGAGCTCGACGTGCTCGATCGAACAGGCCGGCTCGATCGGCAGCTCGCGGCCGCCGCGGTCGACCAGCACCGCCAGCGCGATGCTCGCCGGCCGACCGAAGTCGTACAGCTCGTTGATCACCGCGCGAATCGTGCGGCCGGTGTAGAGCACGTCGTCGACCAGCACGACGGGCAAGCCGTTCACGTCGAAAGGCAGGCGCGTGTGGTCGGCGCCGGCCGTCATGCCACGCGAGCCGAAGTCGTCGCGGTGCAAGGCGCTCGAGATCACGCCGTGCTCACCCGCCAGACCCAGGTCGCGCTGCAGGCGTTCGGCCAGCCAGGCGCCGCCCGACCAGATGCCGACCAGCACCGAGCCCGGCTGCAGCAGGCCGCGCACGCCGCGCGCCAGGTCGGCGTACAGCGCTTCGGCGTCGAGGTGCAGGCTGCTCATGCGTTGGTCTCCAGCGTTCTCAAATACTGTTCCAGGATGATCGCGGCCGAGGCGGCGTCGGCGTCGGCCGCGCCTTGCTCATGGGCCTCGGTCGTGCTGTAGCGCTCGTCCACTTCATGCACGACCAGGTGAAAGCGGCCGTGCAACTGGCGGGCGAAACGCCGGGCGCGAGCGGTATTGTCGTGTGCTGCGCCATCGGGGTGAAATGGCACGCCGACGACGAGTGCGTCGGGCTGCCATTCTTCGATGAGCGCAGCGATCGCATCGAAACGGCGGGCGCCTTCGGCGGCGATGGTATGCAAGGGTGTTGCCGTGCCCGTGAGCGTGTTGCCTGAAGCAACCCCGACGCGTTTTTCGCCGTAGTCGAAAGCAAGAAAAGAATGCAGAGTGGGCGTTGCAGAGGACATCGGCGCCACCGAGCTCATGCGTGCCCCGCCTCCTGGCTCAGCATGCCGGAGTCGATGCCGAGCAACAACAAAGCCCGGTCATAACGTTGCTCGACCGGCGTGTCAAAGATGATGCCCGGCTCGGCGCTGACGTTGATCCAGCCATTGCGGCTCATCTCGTCTTCGAGCTGGCCCGCACCCCAGCCGCTGTAACCCAGCGTCACCAAAATCTTCTTCGGGCCGGCGCCGTTCGACAGCGCTTCCAGCACGTCCTTGCTGGTCGTCATCTCGAGCCCGCCAGGGATTTGCAGCGACGAGTTGTAGTGCCCGCCCTCGCCCGCTGCGCCGCCGAGCCGCTCGTGCAACACGAACCCGCGCTCGGTTTGCACCGGGCCGCCGAAGTAGACCGGCGTTTCGGCCAGATCGGCCCGATCGAGCGTCAACTCGACCTTCTCGAACAGGTTCTTCAGCTTGATGTCGATCGGCTTGTTGATCACCAGCCCCAGCGCGCCCTTTTCGGTGTGTTCGCAGAGGTAGACCACCGTGCCGGCGAAAGCGCCGTCGCCCATGCCCGGCATCGCGATGAGAAACTGGTTGGTGAAGTCGACCCGATCGAGTGCCATGCGCGCATTTTATTCCTGCGGCAGACTCCCACCCCATGGAAAAATCTTTGGCCCGTGCACTCGTCTGGTTTCGCCGCGACCTTCGGGCCGACGATCATGCGGCGCTCTACCACGCGCTGCGCGCCGCGCGCGAGGTCTGGTGCGTGTTCGTCTTCGACCGCGAGATCCTCGACGCGCTGCCACGCCGCGACCGGCGGGTCGAGTTCATCCGCGAAAGCGTCGACGAGCTGAGCCGGGCACTCGGCGAGTTGGGCGAAGCGCACGGGAACAAGAGGGTTCGCCTGGTCGTGCGCCACGGCCCCGCCAGCAGCGAGCTGCCACGACTCGCGCGCCAGCTCGGTGTGCAGGCGGTCTTCGCCAACCACGACGACGAGCCCGATGCGCTGGCGCGCGATGGCCGGGTGCGCGATGCGCTGGCTGCCGCCGGCATCGCTTGGCACACCAGCAAGGACCACGTGGTCTTCGAGCGCAGCGAGCTGCTCACCGGCGCCGGCAAGCCCTACAGCGTGTTCACGCCCTACAAGAATGCGTGGCTGAAGAAGGTCGAGCCGTTCTTTTTGAAGGCCTACCCGATCGAGGCGCACGCCGGCAGCCTGGCCGCGCCGCCCGAGACGCTGGCGTCCGCCGTTCCGACACTGGCCGGGCTGGGCTTCGAGCCCAGCAACCTGCGCACGCTGAAGATCCCGACCGGCAGCAGCGGCGCACAAGCACTGTTCGCCGACTTCCTGCAGCGCATCGACGCCTACGAAGAGACACGCAACTTCCCCGCCGTGAAAGGCCCTAGCTACCTGTCGGTGCATTTACGCTTCGGCACGGTGTCCATCCGCCAACTCGCGCGTGCCGCGTGCGCGCTCATCGAAGCGGGTGGCTCGCGCGGCGCCGAGGTCTGGCTCTCGGAGCTGATCTGGCGCGATTTTTACCACCAGATCCTGCACCACCACCCGCACGTGGTCGGTGCGAGTTTCAAACCCGACTACGACAGGATCGTGTGGGAGCAAGGCCCCGAAGCCGAAGCGCTGTTCGCCGCCTGGTGCGAAGGCCGCACCGGCTACCCGCTGGTGGACGCGGCCATGGCGCAGATCAACCAGACCGGCTACATGCACAACCGCCTTCGCATGGTGGTCGCGAGTTTTCTGGTGAAAGACCTGGGGATCGACTGGCGCCGCGGCGAAGCCTATTTCGCCGAGCACCTGAACGACTTCGACCTCGCCGCCAACAACGGCGGCTGGCAGTGGGCGGCATCGACCGGCTGCGACGCGCAACCCTACTTTCGCATCTTCAACCCGGTGAGCCAGAGCGAGAAGTTCGACGCTTCGGGCAAGTTCATCCGGCGGTATTTGCCGCAGCTGGCAGCATTGCCCGACAAGCTGACTCACGCGCCGTGGGAAGCGCGTCCGCTCGAACTGCAAGGCGCCGGCGTCGAGCTCGGCCGCGACTACCCGTGGCCGATCGTGCGCCACGACGAAGCCCGCGCCCGCACGCTGGAGCGCTTCGGTGTGGTGAAAGCGGGGAAGTGAGCGTGCGCCGGGGCCACTGCGGCCCCGGCACCCGGCCGCTCGAACGTGTCAGGCGGCGACGCGCGACGCGGTGTAACGCGCCACCAGCGCGAGCAGGTCTTCTTCCGAGTACGGCTTGCCGAGGTAGTGGTCGACACCGAGCTCGGCCGCGTAGTCGCGGTGTTTCTGCGCGATCCGCGAAGTGATCATGATCACCGGCAGCTCGCGCAGGCGGGCATCGCCGCGCATGTTGCGCACCAGGTCGAAGCCGTCCATGCGTGGCATCTCGATGTCGGAGAGCACGATCTGCGGCAGCTCTTCGGCCAGGCGCTCCAAGGCGTCCAGGCCGTCCTTCGCCAGCACGACCCGGTAACCCTCGCGCAGCAGCAGGCGCTGCGTGACACGGCGCACCGTGAGCGAGTCGTCGACCACCATCACGAGCGGTGCCAGTTTTTCGTCCGGCTGGGCGAGCACCGGCACGGCGGGCACCAGCGCCGGTGCGCGCATCGCCGCTGCAGTGGCGGCGCGTGCCGCTTCGCCATACAGCGTGGCCAGCGCGACCGGGTTGTAGATCAGCGCGACCGCACCCGACGCCAGCAGCGTGATGCCCGCCAGACCCGGCATGCGCGAGAGCTGCGGGCCGAGGTTCTTGACCACCACTTCCTGGTTGCCCAGCACTTCGTCGATGTGCAGCGCAATGCGTTGCTGCGCGCTGCGAATGACGACGATCGTGCGCGTGCGTTCGGGCTGGCCGAGCGAACGCGGGCTGAGCTGCAACAAGGCGCCGAGCCAGAAGAACTGCACCGTGCGCTCGGGCATGGTGTACACCCCGCTGGCGTAGGCCTGCTCGATTTCTTGCGGCGTGGCGCGGCGCACCACCTCGACCAGCGTCGAGGGCACCGCCACCTGCGTGTTGCCGCAGCGCAGCATCACCACCTGCGTGACCGCCGTGGTCAGTGGCAGAACCATGCGGAAGGAGGTGCCCTTGCCGGCGGCCGTGGCCGTTTCGACGCGGCCGCCCATCGCGTTCACTTCGGAGCGCACCACGTCCATGCCGACGCCGCGGCCGGCCAGTTCGGTCACCGATTCGGCGGTGGAGAAACCCGGGGTGAAGATCAGGTTGGCGAGTTCGGCGTCGGTCGAGTTTGCATTCGCATCGATCAGGCCGAGTGCCACGCCCTTGGCGCGAATGCGGTCGAGGTTCAGGCCGGCGCCGTCGTCGCGGAACTCGACCCCGACTTCGTTGCCCTCTTGCGTGAGCGCCACGATGATCGAGCCGGTCGGGTCCTTGCCGGCGGCGCTGCGCACGGCGGGCAACTCGATGCCGTGGCCGACGCAGTTGCGCAGCAGGTGTTCGAACGAGCCGGTCATGCGGTCGAGCACGCCGCGGTCGACTTCGATCGAGCCGCCGACGATGTCGAGCCGAACGGTCTTGCCGGTCTCTTTGGCGGCCTGACGCACGACGCGGTAGAGGCGGTCCGACAAACCCTCGAACTCGACCATGCGGGTGCGCAGCAGGTCGTCTTGCAAGTCGCGCGTCATGCGCGCCTGCGCCACCAGCTCGTCTTCGGTGTTTTCGACCGAGCGCTGCAGGCTGCGCTGCACCGTGTGCACGTCGTTGACCGACTCGGCCATCATGCGCGTGAGTTCCTGGAAGCGCGTGAAGCGGTCGAACTCGAGCGGGTCGAACGATTGCGACGCGGCCTTCGCGGCCTCGAGCCGCGAGGTCATCTGCATCTCGCCGTGGAACTCGATGTCGCGCAGCTGCGCACGCAGACGTTCCAGGTTTTCCGTCAGGTCGCCGAGCGAGCCCTTGATCTGCGACACGCCGGAATCGATGCGTGAACGTGTGATGCTGACCTCGCCGGCCAGGTTCACCAGGCGGTCGAGCAAGGGCGCACGCACCCGCACCGCCGACTGCGTGCCTTGCGCACGCTCGGGCGCCTTGCGCGTCGTGGGTTCGGCCCGTGCAAAGCGGGCCCAGTCGATCGGGGCCGCAGCGACAGGGGCCGATTCCGATTTCGTTGTTTCTGGCAGCGCAGCCGCCGGCTTCGCCAGCGGCATTGGTTTGGCCGACTCTTCCAGCAGCGCCGGTTGTGTCACCAAGTCGTCCTGACTGGGCACCGCCAGCTCGCGCGGCGCTTCGGTCAACAGCACCTCGAGGGCCGCCGCAGGCGCCACCGGGGTGGGCCGCGCGCGCACCGGCTCGACGGCCTTGGGTGAGCCGACCAGCGCGAGCGGCGCAGCCGGTGCGTCTTGCAGACGCAGCGCATCGAAGGTCTGCGACAGCGCGTCGCCGTAGATCTGCAGTGTTTCGACATCGGGCGCACTGACCGGCGGGTGCGCCAGCACGTGTTCGATGCGGGTTTCCAGGCGGTGTGCCATTTCGCCCAGGCGCATCGCGCCCGCCAGACGGGCGCCGCCCTTGAGGGTGTGCAGCGTGCGCATGCAGGCGGCAGGGTGAGCCGCCTCGCCCGGGCGCCGCACCCAGTCGCGCAGCTTCGCCGCGAGTTGTGGCAGCAGCTCTTCGGCTTCTTCTTCGAAGATCGGGAACAGCTCGGCATCGATCGCGTCGACCGCGTCGATCGTGTCGTCGGCATCGACGAGCGCGTGGGCTGTGGCCGTTCCGCGCGGCGCTTCGACCGGAATGTCGCCGAAGGGCTTGAGCTCGGTCAGGCCGAGCGCGCCGAACTGCGAATCGCCGTAAGCAGACACCGTGAAAGGCGCGGGCGCAGACAGGGCCGCATGGGCCGTGTCCATGACCAGCTCGGTGACCGCGGGGATCGGTTCGACCGAGGTTTCGGCAAGGGTTTCGACCGGCGCGTCCGGCGCCGTGATCGTCATCAGCGGCAACGCCGCCTCACGCACCGGCTCGGCGGTGTCGGCCGCCTGCTCCAGCTCGGACGCGGCCGTGGCGGCTTCGAGTCGTTTGGCCGAGCTGAGCTCGTGCTCGGCCAGGCGGGCCAGCAACTCCGGCGCCGGCTCCTTCAGGAACCCGGCGGCGAACTGGTGCAACAGGCGGCGGATTTCTTCGGCCGCGTCGACGAACAGGCGGGCTTCTTCCTGGGTGCCGTGCCCGATGGCGAGTGAGCGGGTCTGAGCATGCTCGAGCGCCCGCGCGAGCTGCGACAGCTCGCTGAAACCCACCGTGGCCGAACTGCCGGCCAGCGAATGCGCCAGCGCGATTGGCGCTTCGCCGATCGGCCGGTGCAACTCCATCGCCCACTCGGCGATCTCGGTCGTCAGGCGGCGCGACAACTCGTCGGCTTCATTGAGGTAGATGTTGAAGAGCGGAATGCCGATGCGCAGGGAACCGACCTGCTTGACCAGCTCGTCCTCGGTCGCGGGCTCGGGCAATTCGTCCAGACCGGCGTGCACGGACTCGGACGCGAGTTCGGGCATCGGCACGGCCTCGACCACTTCGTCGAAACCCAGCTCGAGATCGATCATGTCGATCGAGACTTCGGGGACCGGAACGGCCTCGGCCGCAGGCAGCGGCATCGGTTCGGTGGCCGGGTGCTCGAACGGGTCGTGCAGCTCCGGCACGCCCATGTCGAGCGGCGCGTGCGCGCTGCTGCGCCCGGCGTTGGGCTGGGTGGCGTCGAGCCCGCTCAGGTCGAATTCGAAAGACACCTCGGGCGCGGGTTCGGAGACCGGCGCGAACACCGGAGCGAAGTCAGCGCTGACCGGCAACAGGCCGCTCAGGTCCAGGTCGGCCGCGCTCGGCAGATCGGGCGGCAACAGCAGCGGCAGTGCGATGTCGGACGCGTCGTTCGCGCCGGCCGGAGACTGGCCCTCGCTGACACGCTGCGCAGCGGCCTTCATGGCCGCCGCGGTGTGGCCGGTGTCGTTTCGCCCGGAAATGGCAGCGACCCAGTCGCTCAGGTGCGACAGCGACCACGCGGTGAACTCCAGCAGCGCGGGTGCGGCCGCGCCCTGGTCGGCCAGGTGGCTGTTGTAGAGCTGCTCGCCGGCCCAGGCCGCGTCGCCGAACTCCTTGAGCCCGACCATGCGCGAACTGCCCTTGAGCGTGTGGAAAGCGCGGCGCAGCGTGGTCAGCGCCGAAATGTCTTCGGGCGAGCGGGCGAGATCGGCATGCGCCGAGCGGGCCGTGTCGAGAACCTCTTGCGCTTCTTCGAGGAAGATCTCGCGCATCTCGTCGTCTTCGGCGAGATCGGCACCGGCGTCCGCGAAGCTCAGCGTCATCGGCGTGGTGACACGGCCGGACGAACGCTCGGGTTCCAGACCGACCGGGTCGGAGGCGGTCGAGACGAAATCGACCAGCGCATCGGACAAATCACCGCGCGCATTGGCCAGGCCTGCGGGGTCTTGTGCCGCTTCGAGTGCTTCTTGCGCCTTGAGCACGGTTGCGGCGAGCGCCGGTTGGTCGGCAGCCTGTGCTTCGTGCGACAGGCGCTCGAGGTCGCGCGACACGTCTTCGACCGACACGTGGTCGCTCGCCGAAGACACGGCCAGCAACTGGGCTTGTTCGATCAGGCGCGGGTCCACGGCCGGCGCACCGGTGGCGCTCGGGGCATGCACTTCGCCACGACCCATCACCGGGCTCAGCGTGCCGGCCTCGGCGTCGTAGCGGAACAGCGACTTGGCCATCTGCGGCTGCACGCTGAGCATGTCGATCAGGAAACCCAACGCGCCGAGGTTGCCGGCCAGGCGGTCGAACACACCGGCCTGGTGAACCCGGGCCGGGTCGATCTCGGTGGAGACGAGGCCGTCGACCTCGTCGCGCATGCGCAGCAAGGCGTGCGAGGCGTGGTCCATGCCCAGCACCGACAGCACGCCGCGCATCGCGGAGAGCTGGTTGGGCACCGGGATCAGCACGTCGCGCTCGGTCGGGTTGCGGAAATACTGGTCGATCAGCTTCTCGGCTTCGGAGAGCGACGCGCGCAGCTCCTGCACCACGCTGCCCATCGTCTGCCGATCGGAGACGCGCCGGTACAGCTCTTCCATCCACGTTTCGAGTGGGTCGGGCGCGCGGCCCTGACGCACAGCGGCCAGGCGCTCGGCCAGGCGCTTCACGCGCGCGGCCTGCTCGGGGCTGTCGAACTCAGCGTCTTCGAGCGCGGCTTCGACGTAGAGCAGGCTGGTCGCCACTTCCATCGCGAGCTGCGCGGGCGGCGCCGCACCGGTCTGCTGGGTCTGCGCCACGGCCTGCTGCAGTTCACCGGCAAAGGTTTCGCCGAGCGGGAACAGGCGCTTGAGCGAATCACCGACCAGCGCGAATTGTTCCGACAGGCCGGCCAGGCGGTGCATCTCGCCGCCGGCGATCGCCGACCAGGCTTCCTTGGCGGCCGTCACACGCTTGCGCGCCTGGGCCACCAGTGCGGGGTCGAAGCGGCCGAGCGGGCTGACCGTGTAGTCGACGGGGGCGTATTGCGCCAGGCCGTAGACCTGCCGCACAGCAGCCAACCGCGGCGCCTCGCGGGCGTCCGCAGGGGCAGCGCTCTGGGCGCAGAAGAACAGCAGGTCTTGCGCGAGGCGCTCGGACAACTCCGTCTCGCCACGCTCGAGAATCCGGTACTGCGCCAACAGGCGCGAAGCGACCCGTTTGCTGAACACGTCGAAGCCGAGCAGGCTCTGGGCCTGGGCTTCGAACACGGCCGAGGCGAGCTTCCACAGGTTGCCGACCTGAGACTGCGTCGCGCCCGCGCCGAGACCGGCGCACACATCGCTCATGCGTTCGGCCACCGCGAGCGGGTTGGAGGCACGCATCATCGCCAGCAGCAGCCCTTCGAGGGCGGCGTGGGTCGCAGCGTCGGGCTGCCGCGGTGCGGCCTTGGCGTCGGCGGGCAGGTCGCGCCAGTGCCAGTCCACGGCCCACAGATCGGCCGGGTGCACGCGGTCGGCACCCGCCGCTTCCTGCACCGCGCGGTACTGCGGGAACAGCGAAAGTGTGGACACCGGCTTGTTGGCCAGCATGCGCGTGAGGTAGTCGAGCAACGCAAACGAAGCACGCTCGATGTCGTCGATCACCAGTGTGGTGAGCTTGTGCGGCTTGCTCACATAACGCTGCACCGCCGCTTCGCTGGCACGCAGCACCATCGCGGCGGCCGGCAGGCCGACCAGCTCCAGGGCACCCACGCCCTGGTGGATCTGGGTGCGGGCACCGCGCAACACGGCCGGGTCGACGGCTTCGATGTCGGAGCTGGCGAGGGACTCGGTTTCCTTGACGAAGCGGCGCAACGCCTTGTGCGCGGCGTCGAGCGAGCGGCGCAGCTCTTCGTGCACCCACGCCAGGGCGCTGAGGTCGTCACCGGTTTCGCTGACCGCCGGGTTGCTGGGCATCGGGCTCATCGTCGCGCTCATCGTTGTTGGAGTCGGCTTATTCGATCTTGAATCGCGCCACCGACTGCTTCAGTTCTTCAGCGGTGCGTGACAGCTCGCGCACCATCTGTGCGGTGGAGCGTGTGCCTTCGCCGGTCTGCTCGGTCACCGCGAAAATGTGCTGAATATTCGCAGCCACCACGTTGGCCGATTGGGCTTCGCTCAAGGCCTGGTTCGAAATGCGTTCGATCAGGTCCGACAGCTGGCGCGAGACCCGGTCGATCTCACCGAGCGCCGTACCGGCCGCGTCGGTCAGTCTTGTTCCTTCGACCACGCCCTGGGTGCTGCGCTCCATGGCGCCGACCGCGTCCTGGGTGTCGGTCTGAATCGTCTTGACGAGCGCCGCGATCTGGCGCGTCGCGTCGCCGGAACGTTCCGCGAGGCGCTGCACTTCTTCGGCCACCACCGAGAAGCCGCGACCGGCTTCACCGGCAGACGCGGCCTGAATGGCGGCGTTCAGCGCCAGCACGTTGGTCTGCTCGGTAATGTCGGAAATCAGCTCGGTGATTTCGCCGATCTCCTGCGAGGATTCGCCCAGCCGCTTGATGCGCTTGGAGGTTTCCTGGATCTGGTCGCGGATCGAGTTCATGCCGCCGATCGTGTTCTGCACCGCGCGCAGGCCCGACTCGGCCGCTTCGAGCGACTGGCGCGCCACCGCAGCGGTTTCTTGCGCTTGCCCCGACACGTTGTTGATTCGGCCGGCCATCTGCAGCACCGACTCGCCGGTGTCGCGAATCTCGCGCAGCTGTTCGCTCGAAGTGGCCAGCAGTTCGGTCGACGTGGCCTCGACCTTCTCGGTCGTTTCGGTCACGCGACCCACCGTGCCCTGCACTTGCGACACCAGCGTGCGCAGCTCTTCCACCGTGTAGTTCACCGAGTCGGCGATCGCACCCGTGATGTCTTCGGTCACCGTGGCCTGCTGCGTCAAGTCGCCCTCGGCCACCGCCTGCAGTTCGTTCATCAACCGCAAAATGGCCGCTTGGTTGGCGTCGTTCACGCGCTTGGCTTCCTGCTGTTCGCGTTCGGCCGCAAGGCGTTGGTCGTCGGCCGACGAGCGTCGCTCGTTCTGGTCACGAACATACAAACGCAGGAAGCCGATGCCGCCCAGCAGCATCACCAGCGCTGAAAGCAACAGCAGCGCGAAATTCAGGCCGCTGAAACCGGTCTCGCTGCCGAGCTTCTCCTGCACGGCCTCGAGGCCCTTGCGCAGCGGTTCGCTGTCGGCAATGACGGTGGCTTGCGCCTCGCGCGCCGAGACCAGGCCCTGCAGGTTGCCGAGAATCGCGCCGGCTTGGGTGCGGGTCTCTTCGTACTGCTTCATCAGCGCAACGAGGCGCTCTTTGGTGGCTGGGTCTTTGGTCGGAGCCAGCCGCAGCTCGGCGTTGCCGTCGGACAGGCCCTGGCCGATTTCGCGGAACGAGTTCAAGTCCTTGCCGAGCAGGAACACGGCCTCGGGGCTCACGCCTTCCATCGTCAGGAACTCGTTGGCCGACTTGCCGATGCGCTGCGTCAGCATCACGAGCTGGCCGGCGGCCGACAGCTCCGAAGGCGATGCGCCTTGCTGCAGCTTCAGCGAAGAAATGGTTTCGGCGATTTCGAGCAGGTCGGACGACTGGCGGTTGATCGAGCGCAGCGCTTCTCCGACCTGCGTCAGGATCTTCTGCTGGCCGAGAATCGTGGTCGCGTTCTTTTCGGCCCGATCCACCAGCGGCAGCACCGGGTCGAGCGCACCCTGCACGGCCGACGGTGCGGCCGCGATCGCGCCTTCGCCGGTCTTCAGGCTGCGCACGTTCTTCGCCAGCACGTCGACACTCTCACGCACTTCGGCGAAGGCCGGCACATTGCCGATCAAGGCCTGCGACACCGACTTGGCGAGTCGTTGCGACTGCATCAGCGCCTGGCCGCTGGCACCCACCTGGGCCGAACCCTGGTTGGCCGAACGGACCGACAACAAGGTCATCGCGATCAAGCCGATGAAGCCGAGCAGGATCATGAAAAAGAGGATTCGCTGCTGCTCGGCCACCGGCCGGCTGCCGATCACCGGCAGGCCGGTGCCGGCTGCCGCCAGGGCGGGCGCGGCCGCATCGGGCAGGCGCGTTTCGGAGAACTCGGCCATGCCCGAAGGCGCGGCTTCGGAGATGATCGACGTGTCGAGGTCCATCGTCTGCTGCAAGGTCGGGACTTCCAGACTGGACACCGAGTTCGGGTCACCCGCACGCCCCTGCGTCGAGGCACCGCCGGCGGGCGCATAAGCGTCGCCGAAAGGCACTTCGTCCGTCTGGTCGTGGTCGGGGTTGGCCCCGCCTTTTTGGCCCCAACCCTTGATCTTGTTCAGCAAGCTCATATCGACCTCGTGCACTCTCGTGTGTGTGTCTGCTCGGTCGCGGGGTTCAGCCCACGACCCTCAGAAATGCTTCGTCCGTGGCCAGTTCGGCCAGGTTCAACTCTTGCCAGACCCGCCCGGCCGCGTCTCGCAGGCGCACGCCCACGAATGCGGGGCGGGGTTCTCCCTCTCCATCAACTTCGAGCGTCAGCTCGGCCTCGCTGCGCAACCCCGACAGGCGATCGACCATCAGGGTGCAGTTGAGGTCCAGCGACTGGTTGAAACCCACCAGCCTCGATTGTTCGCGGCCCAGCTCGGGCGCCTTGACGCCCAGAAAATCGGCCAGATCGACGACGCCGTGCAAATGCCCGCGCAGGTTCGACACGCCAAGGAACCAGCGGTGGCTGTGCGGCACCGGAACGATCGGCGCGAGCGCGAAGATTTCGCCGGCTTCGCGCAGCGGGAACAGCAGGCCGCGCCCGCTGCACTCGACCGCCAGCCACGACTTGCCGCGCGCCTGGGTGCGCGCCGCCTGCAGACGCTCGGCCAGGCGGCTCTGAAGTTCACGCAGTGCTTGCTTGTTGGCCATTCAGGTTCGTCCGTCGGGCGTGCGGGTTCGATGTTCGGGATGCCGCGGCACGGTTCAGTCGAAGGCGTGGATCTTGGCGACGAGCTCGTCGGCATCGACCGGCTTGACGATGTAGTCGCGGGCGCCCTGGCGCATGCCCCAGACCTTGTCGGTTTCCTGGTTCTTGCTGGTGCACATGATCACCGGCACGTTGGTGAAACGCGGGTCCCGGGTGATCGCGCGGGTCAGCTGAAAGCCGTTCTGGCCGGGCATCACCACGTCCATCAGGATCAGGTCGGGTGTTTCTTCGCCGAGGCGCTTCATCGCTTCTTCGCCGTTTTCGGCGGTGCGAATCGCATAGCCCCGTTTGCCGAGCAGGTCGGACATGTAGTGCAGTTCGGTCTTCGAATCGTCGACCAAAAGAATCTTGCGGATCGTCATGATCTGGTCCTAAATATCAACGAATGAGTCTCGGCGAAATGCAGCCACTTCGCGCACGGCCGGCCACCACGCGGTGGCCTCGGCCGTATCAAACAACACGCCGGTGCAGTTCGACGGCTTGCAGCAACTGGTCTTTCGTGAAGGGCTTGGTCAGGTAGTCCTGCGAGCCCACCATGCGGCCGCGCGCCTTGTCGAACAGCCCGTCTTTGCTCGACAGCATGATCACGGGCACATCGGAGAATTTCTGGTTGCGCTTGATGATGGCGCAGGTCTGGTAACCATCGAGACGCGGCATCAGGATGTCGCAGAAGATCAGATCGGGGTCGTGGTCGTTGACCTTGGACAAGGCATCGAAGCCGTCTTCGGCCAGCAGCACTTCGTAGCCGCCTTGTTTCAGGAAGATTTCTGCGCTGCGCCGGATCGTGTTGCTGTCATCGATGACCAGCACCTTGATGGCTGCGGCGCCGGCTGGGGCCTGGTTGCTCAACGAACATTCTCCTCAACGACGGTGCGCGGTTCAGCCCGCGTTTGTGTTGTCGGCCTCGAGGCTCAGATCTGAACCATCTCGAAGTCTTCTTTGCGAGCGCCACACTCGGGGCAGGTCCAGTTCATCGGCACTGCCTCCCAGGCTGTTCCCGGCGCGATGTCATGCTCCGGGTCGCCGGCGGCCTCGTCATAGATCCATCCGCAGATGAGGCACATCCAGGTTTTGG
>JANYFX010000464.1 GCA_025359585.1 Rhizobacter sp.
GAAGCAGGTCAGCACGAAACTCAGCAGCAGCGGCGTACCCATCGCGATGAAGGCCAGCATCATGAAGGCCGGCAGCATCACGAACTCGCCCTGCGCGAAGTTGATGGTGCCCGAGGCCTGCCACAGCAGCGTGAAGCCCAGTGCGGCGATCGCGTAGATGCTGCCGGTGGCCATGCCGGAGAGAAAGAGTTGCAAGAAGTCGGTCATCGAAGAGTCTCCGAATGTGGTTCGGCCGCCCCGCGTGAGCACGCGGGAGTCGGCGCAGGGGCGCTGGCGCTTCGGCTCAGTTCTTGCCCAGCGCCGGCAGCACTTCCTTGACTTCCTGCTTGCCACCCTTCACTTCGACCAGGAAGCTCTCACGGTCGAGGTCGCCCTTCTCGTCGATGTACACATCGAGCAATACGCCCGGCTCCTTGGCGGCGCTGATCTTCAGGCCGTGCAGCGCCTTGGCCACCGCGATGCGGTCGAGCTTGCCGGCCTTCTCGATGCCGGCCTTCATCATGTAGACGCCGATGTAACCCTTGATGCCGTTGTGATCCGGGATGTAGTTGTAGGCGCGGTAGAAGTTGGCCTTGAACTTGAGCATCAGCGGGTTCGGCGCCTCGACCGTCAGGCCGACGTGGGCGACCGCGCCGTTGGCGGCGTCACCGGCGAGCTCGATCACCTTCTGCCCGGTCAGCACGGTCTCGCCGACGATCGGCTTGGTCACGCCCTGCTTGCGCAGCTCGCGCAGCGCACGCGCCGACTCTTCTTCGTTCGAGTAGACGAAGATCGCGTCGGCATTGCTCTGCTTGGCCTTGAGCACCGGCGCCGAGAAGTCGACCTGGCCGGCTTCGGTGGAGATGTCGGCGACGACCTTGACGCCGAGTTCGGTCAGCGTCTTGGTGATCATGTCGCGGCCGCCCTTGCCGAAGTCGTTGTTGACGAAGATCACCGCGACCGTCTTCGCCTTCAGCGTGTTCGCGATGTAGCGGCCGACCTTGGGCATCGAGGTCGCCTGGCCGAAGCTGGTGCGAAACACGTAAGGGTTGCCCTGGGCCGTGATCGACGCGGCCTCGGCACCGGTGAAGTTGGGCACCTCGGCACGCTTGGTCTCGGCCATGCTGACGATCATCGAGCCGGAGTAACCGGGGCCGAAGACCGCGAACACGTTGTCGTCCACGGCCTTCTGCGCCAGGCCCTTGGCGACGCCGGGGTTGCTCTGCGTGTCGGAATGAGTAACCTCGATCTTCTTGCCGAGAATGCCGCCGGCGGCGTTGATCTCCTTGATCGCGAGATCCATGCCGTTCTTGAAGTTGGTGCCGACGGTCGCGCCGCCGCCCGACAGTTCCTGGATGCTGGCGATCTTGATCTGGGCCTGCACCAGCCCGGCCGAGAGGCCCAGCAGGGCAGCGGCTGCGCTGGCGAGCACGGTGCGTTGGAATCGGTTCATGGTCTTGTCTCCTGGAATGTTGTTGAAAGCTGGCGGGAAATCTCAGGGCGCCGCGAACAGCGCACGAACGTCGGACGCATCGACCTGCACGGCGCGGGCGATGGCATCGAAGCCGAAGAAGGAAAGGTACTCGGGCACCTGCTGCACCATCATCTCGAAACCGGGGTGCGCGGTGATGCCACGCGCATGGCAGGCGCGCAGCAGCGGCGTCGGCTGGTTCTTCATCAGGATGTCGACGACGGCGGTGCTGGCATCGAGCCGGGCCACGTCGAAAGGCAGTGGGTCGCCGGCCTTCAGGCCGAGCGGCGTGGCGTTGACGACGAGGTCGTAACCCGCGGGGTCGGGGCTCGCGACCGAGACCACGTCGATGCCGAACTCGGCCGAGAGTTTGGCCGCGACCGCTGCGGTGCGGCCGGGGGTGCTGTCGAACAAGGCGATGCGCCCGGCGCCGCGCGCCGCGAGCGAGGTGGCGATCGCCACACCGCCGCCACCCACGCCGACAACAAGCGCCTTGCGGCCGGGCACCGGGATGCCGAAGTGATCAAGCGCTTTGACGAAGCCGACGCCGTCGAACAATGCACCTTCGAGCGAGCCGTCGGCGTTGCGACGCGCCGCGTTCACCGCGCCGGCGACGCGGCCCTGGGTCTCGCATTGATCGAGCAGATCGACCATCGGCGTCTTGTGCGGGATCGCCAGCCACAGGCCTTCGATGTTCTCGGCCAGCAGGCTGTGCTTGACGAAGGCGCCGAGGTTCTTGCTGCTCACCTTGGCCGGCACGAGCACCGCGTCGACACCGTGTTTGGCGAACAGGTGGTTGAAGGCTTCGGGCGCACGAACCTGCGCGACCGGGTCGCCGAGGATCAGGAATACGCGGGTGGTGCCGGAGATGTTCATGCGAGGTCAGAGGCTGCGAGTGCGCTGGTTTGCGGTGGAGCGGAGATTAGGTGCGCACAGGGTTCGCCACAAGGCGCCGAGCCTCGCTTTGCGCGATCATCGCGCGGCGTGGGCGATGATCGCTTGCTTCGCGGGTTATCACTGATCAATGGATGAGACGCCTTTCGAGATCGATCGCAAGGACTTGATCGAAGGCCTGGGCAAGGGCCTGCGGGTGATCGAGGCTTTCGACGACGACCACCCGCGCCTGACGCCCTCGGAGGCGGCGGCCAGCACCGGCCTGTCGCGCACCGCAGCGCGGCGCTTTCTGCTCAGCCTGGTGCACTTCGGTTATGCCGCCACCGACGGCAAGAATTTCTGGCTGATGCCCCGCGTGTTGCGGCTCGGCCAGAGTTACCTCGGTGCGGCGCGCCTGCCGCGGCTGGTTCATCCTTTCATCCAGCGCATCTCGATGGCCAGCGGCGAGACCGTGAACTTCAGCGTGCTCGACGGGCACGACGTGGTCTACGTCGCGCGCAGCAACAGCCCGCGCCTGATCAGCATCGGCTTCCCGATGGGCGCGCGGTTGGCGGCGCATCTCGTGACCCCGGGCACGGTGATGCTGGCCACCCTGCCCGACGATGCACTCGACGCCTGGCTTGCGAACCACGAGTTCACCCAGTTCACTGCGTTCGGCGTGCAAGACAAAGCCCAGTTCCGCGAGATCGTGCTGGCCGCGCGCGCGCTCGACTACTGGATCACCGAGCAGCAGCTCGAACTCGGCCTGCGCGGGCTCTCGGTCGCGGTGAAAGACCGCAAGGGCGAATGCCGCGGCGCCATCGGCATCGTGCTGCAGATGCAGACGATGACGCGCGAGCAGATGATCGAGCGCCTGCTGCCGCTGCTGCGCGACGCGGTGAACATGCTGCGGCCGCTGATCTAGACGATCACTTGGCCGACATCGGCGGCAAGGTCCCGATGACCTGCTGCTTGCCCTGATCGACGCGGATCAGGAAGCTCTCGCGGTCCAGGTCGCCGTTCTGGTCGAACGACAAGTCCATCAGCACGCCCGGGTTCTGCGTCGCCGAGATCGTGGCACCGTGCAGCGCCTCGGCCAGCGCCTTCGAGTCGAACTTGCCGATGCGCTCGGTCATCGCCTTGACGACGTAGACCGAGATGTAGCCCTTCATGCCGTTGTGTTCACTCTTGTACTTGTACTCGCGCTGGAACTTCTCGTCGAAGGCCTTGATGCGCG
>JANYFX010000499.1 GCA_025359585.1 Rhizobacter sp.
AGTAGGTGCCGCCCTTCACGGTGGCGTCGTTGCAGACGATCATGCAGTCGACGCCGCTGACGCGGCCGATGCCGGCGATGAGGCCGGCACCCGGCGCGTCGCCCTTGTACATGTCGAGTGCGGCGAGCGGCGCCACTTCGAGAAACGGCGTGTCGGGGTCGAGCAGCATCTCGACGCGGTCGCGCGGCAGCAGCTTGCCACGTGCGAGGTGCTTGGCGCGGGCCGCCTCGCCGCCGCCTTGCACGATCTGCGCGAGCTTCGCGTTCAGGTCGGCGACCAGCGCGCGCATCGCCGCCGCATTGGCCTTGAAGTCTTCAGAACGCGGGCTGAGCTTGGAGGCGAGTGCGGGCATGCGGTCTTTCGTTGGCACGGCCTCACCACGCGGAAGCGGCGGGCCAAGTTGACGTATACGTCAATTGTAGAGTCGGCAGCGCGAGGCGGCTTCGAGCGCCGTCAGAACGGCCCCTTCTCAAGCCAGCGTTCGATCTGCGCACGCCGGTCGTTGCCCCAGAACGGCTCGCCGTCGATGATGAAAAACGGCGCGCCGAACACACCGAGCGCGATCGCTGCGTCGTTGGCCGCCTTGAGGCTGGCCTTCCATGCCGGGTCGCCGCAGATGTCTTGCGCCTGCGCGCCGTCGAGCCCGAACTCTTCGCACAGGCCGCGCAACGCGGCCGGGTCGCTCAAGTCCACGCCGCGCGCGAAGTAGGCGCGCAGGCAATGCCGCGCCCAGGCGCTGGCGCGCGCTTCGTCGCTGCCGTTCAGCCACCAGAAAATGCGGGCGGCGTTCTGCGTCGCGATCGGGAACTTCTCGGGCATCTTCAGCGGCACACCGGCGAAGCGCGCCGAGCGCTCGAAGTCGAGGAACGAATACTCGCGCTTGAGCGGGTACGACACCGGACTCTTCAGCTCGGCCGCCTGGAAGGTGGCGCCGAGCAGGATCGCGCGCCACGAGACCGTGCGCCCGTGCCGCGCCGCCAGTGCCTCGATCCACTCCGAAGCGATGTAGGAATACGGCGACGAGAAGTCGAAATAGAAGTCGATGGTGCGCGGGGTCGAGGTCATGCCCGAAGGCTACTGCGAAGCACTGTGCTCGCCCTGCGCACTTTCCCCAAGCGCGGCGCGATCGGTCAGCGCGCGCGCATCGGGGTAGAGCCGTTGCAAGGCCTGCGCGACCGCAGCGCGCACGACCCCCTTCAACGCGGCCGACAGGCGCGTCACCTCGTCGGCATCGTCATTGCGGGCATCGCGGCTCGCCCACAGCGCCGCCAGCGTTTCGCGGTGCGGCGCCAGCGCCTGCAGGGACGTGTCTTTCCAGTGCGGCGGCGATTCACCCTCGACCCAATCGCCGCGCCCGCGCCCGAAGTGCGCGACGGTCAGGTAGCGCAGCAGCGCAGCATCGACCATCGCATCGAGCGCCTCGGCGTTCCACGCCAACCACGACCGGTCGGTACCGCGCACCAGGTTCACACAGCGCGCCAGCCCTGCCGCACCGAGCGCACCGAGCAGACCCCCGGCGATGAGGCCGCCGCCGAGCGTCAGGCCCCCGCTGAGGATGTCGGCTTTCAGGCCGGTGATGGCGCCGGTGAGCAGGCCACCCCACACCGCCGCCTTGCCTTCGTCGAGGCGCAGGCGAAGCTCGAAATGGGTGGTCAGGCGCGACAGGATCTCGGCCTGCACCGCGCCGCTCAGCCCATGAAGTTCGATCAAGGCGAGCGTGTTGTTTCGCACCTCGTCGGCCATGCGTTCGGCCAACGCTTTCTGCGCAATCGCGGCGTTCGACTCCTCCGGCGAACCGACCCCGAGCGCAGCGCCCACGCTGCGCAACCTGGACCGCAGGCTGCCGGCATCGGGCACCACTTCGAACGCGCTCGCGAGCCGCGCGAGGCAGTTTGCCATCGCCACCACCGCAGCATCGAAGATCGCGAGCCGCTGCGTTTCCCAGGCGGCGCGCATCCGGCCCATCAACACGCGCCGTTCGCCGACGAGCGCCGCTTCGATCGCCTGCAGCAGCGCGCCCTCCTGCACCCAGCAGCGTGCGAAAGCATCGAGTGGCAGCACGGCCTTCACCTGCGTGAACGGCGCCAGATGGCGCCGCCACTGTTCGAGTTCGGCCGCTTCGAGCGCCGCTTCACGCGGCGCGCCGAGCTGGTTCAGCAGCACGATCACCGGCTTGCCGACCCACGCGAGCAACTCCATCTCGGGCTGCACGTAACCCGCAGCGCCGGGCGCTTCGGACGCGTTGACGAGGTAGAGCATCACGTCGGCCTCGTCACGCACGTTGCGCAGCGCCTGCTGGCTGGCCCAGAACGGCCGGTCGCGCCAGCGGTCCCAGACTTCGCTGAGGAACCATCCCATCGCGCCACTCGACTCGCGCAGGCGTTTGGCCAGGCGCAGGCTGTCGCCGAAACCGGGCGTGTCCCACAGCCGCAGCGTTTCGCCTCGTGGCGTTTCCAGCATCGTGAACACGTCGGCGAACTCGGTCACGTGCGGCGCGTCGCGCACCTCGCCGATGTCGCGGCCGAGCAGCGTGCGGGCGAGCGTGGTCTTGCCGGCGTTGGTGTGCGAGACCAGGCTCAGCGCGATCGACGTGGGCGTGCCGTTCATCGCACCGGTGCGCTCATCGCCACCTGCAGGGCGCGCCTTGTCGCGGCGAGGTCGGGCGCGTCGAGCGCGGCGAACACCGGCACGCTCGCCAGCGTTTCCGCGAAGTGCCGCCAGGCCTCGCGGCGCTGCGCCAGGCGCGTGGTGTCGCCGCCGAAACGGCGCACGAAGGCGGTGTCGTCGACGAGCACGATCGTGGCCGCCCCGGCGGGCGCACGCGCGGCGAGCAGGCGCACGAAGCGGCCCTGGTTCTCGGCCTCGGGCGTGGCCGCAAGATCGAACAAGGCGACCGCGAGCGTGGTGCCGGCGGGCAGCGTGTGCTGCGCGGCCGTGTCGTCTTCGGCACCGAAGGCGAGTGTGGGTGCGATCTGCAAGGCCGCGCGCTCACCGAACGCATCGGCCAGCAGCGCGCGCAGGCCGAGCACCGCCTGCGGTGTGGGCGTGTTCGCATACGGCAGGACTTGCACACGGGCCACGTCGCCGCGTTGCAGTTGGGTCAGCCGCTGAAAGTAGGGCTCGGCCAGCGGCAACGCGACACGCCGCGCCAGCCATTGCGCACGCAGCGTGCTCCACCCCGCGAGCAAGCTGCGCGGCAGCACGACGACGAGCACGAGGGTCAAGGCCCACAGGTGAATCCACGGTGCCGCGGTGGCACCGGCCGACGTTTCGCCGTGCACGGTGCGCAGCGCCTCGAAGCCGACCACGTTGGGAATCCCGATGCCCGAGAGCGCCTGCGCCGGCGCGAACAGGAAGGCCAGTGCGGCGTGGGCGCTCTGTGCGGAAAGGAACGTGCTCTCCCACGTCGCGCGGTAGTCGAGCACCAACCCGCGCAAGTACAGGCCGGTGATCAGCCCGATCGCCAATGCGGCCGACGCCGTGTGCAACAAGGCCGCCGCGCGCACCGCGTTGAGCGGCGCACTGACGCGCAGCCACTGGGTCGCGAACGCCTGCAAGGCTTTTTCGCTGCCGCCCGACGCCACGCTCGCCGGCAGTTCCCGGCCCCAGCGCAGGCCGCGCTGCACCAGCCGCAGGATCGGCCCCGGCGGCTGCGGGACGTTCGGGCGCGTCAGGCCCATGACCGCGTGGGCGAGGAACAGCGCGTAGACGACGAGGTTCCACAGCAGCACGCCCCACAGCGGCGGCGCGAGCAGGTTGATGCGCTGGCTGCTGCCGATGCTGTCGGCCAACACGCCGACGAGTGCCGCGACCAGCGCGGCCCAGAGCGGCCAACGGCCGTGCCACAAGCGCAGGCCGAGCCAGCGCGCGGCAGCCGGTTCGCGTGCCGCGAGGCGCTGCATCGCGTGGTGCGCGCGCGTTTCGATGAAAGCCGCCGCCTTGGCCTGCGCGGCGCCGCCTTGCAGCGCGAGCTGGGTGGCCCAGCCGCGGTCTTCGTCGGTCCAGTTCGGGCTCGCCGGGCTCACGCTCTCGAAGGCCTGCAGCAGGAGCACCTCGCGCGCTGCAGCTTCGTTCATCGTCGGCACGCGCGGATCACGCGCCTCGGGCGGAACAGTCAAACACCGAGGGCCAGCGCGAGTGCGTTGAAGTCGGCGGCCACCACGTCGAACACCGCATCACCCACCGGCTCGACCCAACCGCCCTGCCCGTGTTCGAGCGGCCGCGGCACATAGGCCGTGCGCAGCCCGGCGCGCTGCGCGCCACGCAGGTCGCTCGGGTGCGCCGCGACCATCAGCACCTGTTCGCGCGCGAAGCCGAGCAGGCTCGCGGCCATCTGGTAGACCTCGGGATCGGGCTTGTACTTCTGGATGATCTCGGCCGAGAGCACGCAGTCCCAGGGCAGGCGGGCGTGTTTGGCCATGTTGACGAGCAGCGCGACGTTGCCGTTCGACAGCGTCGAGATCACGAAGCGCTTCTTCAGGCGCCGCAGCCCGGCCACCGAATCGGGCCACGGGTCGAGCCGGTGCCAGGCGCGGTTCAGGTGATCGCGCTGCGCTTCCGTCATCTCGGTCAAGCCGAACCGCGGCAGCAACTCGTCGAGGATCACGCGGTGCAGGCCGTCGATGTTGGTCCACGCGATCTCGCCGCTGCGCGCACGCTGCATCGCCGGCTGGTAACCGGCGCGCCAGGCGTCGGCCAGGGCCGGCCAGTCGGCCTGCAGCCCCGTTTGTGCAGAGAGCTTCTGCCCTTCGCGGATGACCGAAGAACGCCAGTCGACGACCGTGCCGAAGATGTCGAACACCAGCGCCTTGATCTCGCCCGCATCGAAATGGTTGTCACTCATGCCAGGGCCCGCCCGATCAAAATTTTCTGCACGTCGCTCGTGCCTTCGTAGATCTGGCACACGCGCACGTCGCGGTAGATGCGCTCGACGGGGAAGTCGCTCACGTAGCCGTAGCCGCCGAACACCTGGATCGCCGCGCTACACACTTTCTCGGCCATCTCGCTGGCGAAGAGCTTGGCCATGGCGGCTTCTTTCAGGCAGGGCACACCGGCATCTTTCAAGCTCGCGGCGTGGTGGATCAGCTGGCGCGCCGCTTCGATCTGCGTCGCCATCTCGCCCAGGCGAAACTGCAGCGCCTGGTGTTCGAAGATCGGCTTGCCGAAAGCGACGCGCTCCTTGGAGTAGTGCAAGGCGGCCTCGAACGCCGCCCGCGCCATGCCGACACTCTGCGACGCGATGCCGATGCGCCCGCCTTCCAGCCCCGAGAGCGCGATCTTTAAACCCTGCCCTTCTTCGCCCAGCAGGTTCGCAGCCGGAACGCGGCAGTTCTCGAACAGGATCTGCGCCGTGTCGCTGGCGTGCTGGCCCATCTTGTCTTCGATGCGCGCGACGGTGTAGCCAGGGGTCGCCGTCGGCACGATGAACGCGCTGATGCCCTTCTTGCCGGCCGCCTTGTCGGTCACCGCCATCACGATCGCGACGTCACCGTTCTTGCCACTGGTGATGAACTGCTTCACGCCGTTCAGCACGTAGTGTTCGCCGTCTCTCACGGCCGTCGTCTTCAGCCCGTCGGCCTGCGAACCGACGTGCGGCTCGGTCAGGCAGAACGCACCCAGCATCTCGCCGCGCGCCAGCGGCTTGAGCCACTGCGCCTTCTGCGCGTCGTTGGCCCACGCCATCAAGATCGAACACACCGGGCAGTTGTTGACGCTCACCACCGTCGAGGTCGCACCGTCCCCGGCGGCGATCTCTTCGAGGATGATCGCGAGCGCCAGGTAGTCGAGCCCGGCGCCGTCCCACTCGGTCGGCACCGCCACGCCGTAACAGCCGAGCTCGGCCAGACCGCGCAACTCGGCTTTCGGAAAATGGTGGCTCTTGTCCCAGGCCGCCGCCTGCGGCGCGATGTGGTCGTGCACATACGCGCGCACGGCGTCTTGCACCGCGCGGTGGTCTTCGCTCAGCTGCATGTCGAAGCGCTCACAAGAGTTCGATGGCCATCGCAGTGGCTTCGCCGCCGCCGATGCATAGGGCCGCCACGCCCTTCTTGAGCCCGCGCTTGCGCAAGGCGCCGAGCAAGGTCACGACGATGCGCGCACCGCTGGCGCCGATCGGGTGGCCGAGCGCCACCGCACCACCGTGCACGTTGACGATCTCGTGCGGCAGCTTGAACTCGGTCATCGCGGCGAGCGTGACGGCGGCGAAAGCTTCGTTCACTTCCCACAGGTCCACATCCTTCGCGGCCCAGCCCGACTTCTTCAGCACCTTCTCGATGGCCCCGACCGGTGCGGTCGCGAACAGGTTCGGCGCCTGCGCGTGCACGGCATGGGCGTGGATGCGGGCGATCGGCTTGCAACCGAGCCGCGCCGCAGTGCTGGCACGCATCAGCACCAGCGCGGCGGCACCGTCGGAGATGCTCGATGAGGTGGCGGCCGTGATCGTGCCGTCCTTGATGAATGCCGCCTTCAGGCCCGGGATCTTGTCGAGCTTGGCCTTGAAGGGCTGCTCGTCGAACTTGACCACGGTGGAGCCGGCCTTGCCGGGCAGCGTCACCGGCGCCATTTCCCAGTCGAAGCTGCCGTCTTCGTTGGCGAGTTTGGAGCGCTGCGTGGACGAGACCGCGAAGCTGTCCATCTGCTCGCGCGTGAACTTGTATTTCGACACGCACTCTTCGGCGAACACGCCCATCGCCTTGCCGCCTCCGTTCGGCAGCTTCTCGTAGGCGTCTTCCAAGCCGTCGATGGCCATGTGGTCGTAGAGCGAGGCCAGCCCGTACTTCACGCCCTTGCGCATGTGCGTGAGGTGCGGTGCGTTGGTCATGCTTTCCATGCCGCCGGCAATCACGACCTCGGCGGTTTCGCTTTGCAGCATGTCGTGCGCGAACATCATGGCGCGCATGCCCGAGCCGCACATCTTCGACAGCGTGACCGCGCCGACCGATTGCGGCAGCCCCGCGCCGAGCACCGCTTGCCGTGCAGGCGCCTGGCCCTGGCCCGCCATCAGGCAGTTGCCCATCAGCGCTTCGTTGACGGCATCGCCGGTGATGCCGGCGCGCTCGACCGCGGCCTTGATCGCGATGGCGCCGAGTTGGTGCGCGGCCAGCGAACTGAAATCACCCAACAAGCCGCCGATCGGCGTGCGGGCTGCTGAAACGATGACGATGGGGTCGCTCATGGAAGATCCTTTAATCAGCCCGCAGGGTCGGCAGATGCCGTGGAAACAGGGCGCACGTCGCGGGTCGGAGCGCGGGCCCTGTCGAAACGCGCGCGCAGCGCGGCGTTGATCGGTTCGGAGAAGTATCGCGCCACCAGCGCCGCCACACCGGCCGAGGTGGCGATGAAGAGCAGCAGCCAGGGCAATTTCCAGTCGACGCTCATCTATGCGCGGGGCACGAGCTCGCGCATCGTGGCCAGCACGATGATGTGAAACAGGTAGAGCTCGTAGCTGTGGCGCCCGGCCCAGCGCAGGGGCACAAACCCGGGCGCGTCGGCCCAGCCCGCGCCGGTGCTGGCGCTCGCGCACCACACGAGCACGGCCGCGCACGCGGCAACCGCGCTGAAGCCGAAGGCTTCGTGGTGATCGATGCCGGCGAGGTAGCTCGCGGCGAGCGCAAGCGCCGCGAGCACGCTGAGCCAGCGCGCAGCCTGCAGCGGGGGGCGCTTCACCGACGCGAGCAACGCGGCCAGGCATCCGAACGCGATCGCATCGAAACAGGCGGCGTAGCCGTACATGAAAAACAGCTCGTTGTCGGCGTGCACGCCCCGGTAGACAGGCCCGATCGCGATCGCGCAAAAGCACATCGCCACGACCAGCGCGCGCCGCCGCGCCAGCACGCACAGCAGCGGAAAGGCGAGGTAGAAAACCTCTTCGACCGACAGCGACCAGTAGATGTTCAGGCAGTAGTTGAAGTAACCGACCGACTGCATCAGCAGGTTGTGCGTGAAGGTGAGCACCGAGCCCACCGCAAGAAAATAAAACGCTGCGGGCAAGCCCTTGCCGGCGTCACCGTTGCCGAACGACGGCACACCCAGCAGCCCGAGCGCCACGATGATCAACACCGCGAGCAAGAGCGGCGGCAGGATGCGCGCCGCCCGCATCACGTAGAACGCACGCACGTCGATCGCCGCGAGCGAGCCGAAGCGGCGCAGCGTGATCGACGTGATCAAGTAACCCGAGACCACGAAGAACATCGTGACGCCGTAGTTGCCGCGGTTGACGACGGCACGCACCGCGTCCACGCCGAACCAGTCTGCCAGCGGGCTCTTGCTCAGCCGGTAGGTGAGTGAAAAGTGCAGCAGCAACACCAGCCCGATCGCCACCCCACGCAGCAGGTCGATCGGCGCGTTGCGTGCCATCCCCGACTCACCCGGCGTGCACAAAGCGCTTGTGCGCGTCGTAGGGAAACACGTCGTGCACGTAGCCGGCGAGGATGCGTTCCTTGTGCCCTTGCCAGAACGAGGCTTCGAGCAAATCGGCATGGTGTTTCATGAACACGTTGCGCACGCCGGGGTTGCCGAGCAGGAAGGGGCCGAAGGTTTCGGGGAACACGTCTTTCGGGCCGACCCGGTACCAGACCTCGCCCGACATTTCTTCTTCTTCGTTGCGCGGCGTGGGCACCTTGCGGAAGGTGCAGTCGGTCAGGTACTCGATCTCGTCGTAGTCGTAGAACACGACCTTGCCGTGGCGCGTGACGCCGAAGTTTTTCCACAGCATGTCGCCGGGGAAGATGTTGGCGCGCACCAGGTCCTTGATGGCATTGCCATACTCGACCACGGCACCCTCGATCTGCGAGAGCGAGGCTTCTTGCAGATAGATGTTGAGCGGGATCATGCGGCGCTCGATGTAGAGGTGGCGGATCACCAGCGCGTCACCGTCTTCTTCGAGCAGGCTCGGGCAATACTGCTTGAGCTCCTCGACCAGCTCGTCGTCGAAGCGCCCCCGCGGAAAGGCCACGTTGCTGTACTCCAGCGTGTCGGCCATGCGGCCCACGCGGTCGTGCTGCTTCACGAGCAGGTATTTGCTCTTGATCAGCTCGCGCGTGGTTTCTTTCTGCGCCGGGTAATAGTCCTTGATGACCTTGAACACGTACGGAAAGCTCGGCAGGTCGAACACCAGCATCACCATGCCCTTGATGCCGGGGGCGATACGAAAGCGGTCGCTCGAATGTTTGAGGTGGTACAGAAAGTCACGGTAGAACGAGTTCTTGCCCTGCTTGGCGAGGCCGAGCGCGTTGTAGATTTCGCTGCGCGGCTTGCGCGGCATCATCGAGCGCAGAAACTGCACGTAAGCCGAAGGCACTTCCATCGCGACCATGAAATAGGCGCGCGCGAAGCTGAACAACAGCAGCAGATCGTCTTCACCGAAAAGGGCCGTGTCGATCACGAGCTGGCCGCGTTCGCCGTGCAAGATCGGCAGCGCGAACGGCGTTTCGTTGAAGCCGTTGATGATCTTGCCGACCAGGTAGGCGCCCTTGTTGCGAAAGAACAGCGAGCTCAGTACCTGCACCTGGAAGTTGGCGCGCACCCGGTATTCGCCGAGCTGATCGGCCACCGCCGCGAGCACGCAGTCGACATCGCGCCCCAGGTCTTCGAACTCGCGCTGCAGCTGGAAGTTGCTGACGATGCGCAGCCAGGTTTCGCGCATCGTCTCCTTGGTCGGGTAGTAGGCGCGGTAGGTCGGCAGCGAGGCCGGTTCGTCGTTCTCGATGTACTCGGTCGAGACGGCGGGCCGCACGAAGATGAAGTCGTTGTGGAAGTAGCTTCGGTGCAGGATCTTCGTCGTCACCGAGTTGAAAAAAGTCTCGGCCAGCTCGGGCTGGTGGTGGTCGGTGAGCAGGCCGATGTAGTGCAGCTTGACCTGTTGCCACACATCCTTGGGCAAGTCGGCGGCCTGGTACTTGAGCTGCAGGTGCGCAGAGGCTTCGCCCACCCGCAGGTCGTAGAACTCGATGCGCTCGCGCTGGGCGCGCTGCTGGCCGTGCCAGTCGGCCGCTTCGAAACGCTGCTTTGCTTCGGCACTGGCTTCGCGAAACAGCGTGTAGTGGTGGTTGAAGCCGTCGAGCATGGCCTGCGCGATCTCGAACGCGCGCGGGTCGGTGAGCGAACTCGGGAACGCGGTCGGGTTCATGGTGCGGCGCCGGCGTAGCGGCTCTGCACGGCCGCGACCGCGCGCTCGTAGGCTTCGCTCATCTGGGCCGGGTCGGCCACCGTCATCTGCAGGTCCTGCAGCAAGCCGTCGTACAGGCCGTAGAACCAGCCGTGCACGACCAGCTCCTGGCCGCGCGCCCAGGCGTCTTGCACGATCGTGGTCTGGCAGGCGTTGCGCGCCTGCTCGATCACGTTGAGCTCGCACAGCGCGTCGACGCGCCGGTCTTCAGTCACCGTGGCCAGCCAGGGCTGGTGGCGGTTGCGCACGTCCTGCACGTGGCGGATCCAGTTGTCGGCCAGGCCGATGCGAAGGTCGTTCAGCGCCGCGCGCACACCGCCGCAACCGGAATGGCCGACGATGATGATGTGCTTGACCTTCAGCAGGTCGGTCGCGAACTGGATCACCGACAGGCAGTTCAGGTCGGAATGCACCACCACGTTGGCGACGTTGCGGTGCACGAACAGTTCACCCGGCAGCAGGTCGACCAGCTCGTTGGCCGGTACCCGGCTGTCGGCACAGCCGATCCACATGTACTGCGGCGCCTGCTGCTGCAGCAGGCCGGTGAAAAAGCCCGGGCTGCGGGCCTCGGTCTTGGCGGCCCAGAGGCGGTTGCTGTCGAGAAGCTCTTGAAGTTGGGTGCTCATGCTGCGGCTCTGCTGAATCGTTGGCAGAAGTGTACGCATCGTGGCATGGCCAGCGCCTTCGGGCGCGCCGGATCACCCGCCGTTGCGAAGCAGCGACCAGAGCGTGTAGATCGACAGCGCGGTGCCGATCGGAAACACCGGCAGCTGGAGCAGGCCGACGCCCATCAGCAGGTGCACCGCCCAGGGCTGCCCGCGCAGCAGCGCGATGGCAGCGGCCGCTTCCACGGCCGTGAAGACCAGCAGCGCCACGGCGACCGGCCGACCGAACATCGTGACCAGCTCGGGAAGGAAGCTGCCTTCGAAGCTCGGCGCGAGCAGGGCCGCACAGACCCACAGCCCGGCGACGAGGGTCGCGACGAAAGCAGCGGCGGCGATGTGGAGCCAGGCGGCGACTTTTCGGCGGGTGTTCATCGCGTCAGAACATCCGGCAATGGGTGATGAGGTTCTTGCAGAGGCGCGACTTGCCTTCGAGCCCGCGCGCTTCGTTCTCGGCTTCTTCGTGGCCGTGGCTGGCGGACTGCCGGTACCACTGCAAGGCGGCCACGCGGTCTTCGGGCGTGCCGATCCCCATCTTGTAGAACATGCCGAGGTGGTACTGGGCTTCGACGTTGCCGGCGCCCGCCGCGTGCCTGCACCACGCGAACGCCTGCTCGCGCTCGGGGTCGCGCACGCGGTAGTCCATGCTGCGGCCATAGGCGATGCAGATCTGCGCGATCGCGGTCTCAACGCCTTGCTCGGCAAACGGGCGCAGCTTGATGCGGGCCGATTCCGGGCGCTCTGCCACATCGGCAATGGCTTGCCGCAGCGCGGGGTCGGAAGCCGCGCAGGCCGGCAGCAGGCATGCGGCGGTGAGTGCCATCATCGAGAGCAACGAACGCCGGGCGGCAGAGTTCGCTTCGATGCGCTCCGCAGCAGCTCGCAAAGAGGCGGCCGGGTCGCGCAGGAAAGTCGGCGCATTCATTCGACGGGCTCCGTTCAGGCCCCGCAGAGTGAGCCGATGAACCGAAGTCTGCGAGCCCCCGGTACGGCCCGCGTTTCACCAGGCCCGCCGCCTCGTTTCATTTGTTGCGCCCGCCCTCGGTCGAGCGCCGTCCGAGCCGCCTCAGACCGGTGCGCGCTCCAGCGGCTTGGCCCGGTACATCGACTCGTCGCTGCGGTGCAGCACCGACTCGGCGCTGTCGCCGGCGCGCACCTCGCTCAGGCCGATGCTCACCGACACACGCAGGCCGGGCGCGATGGATTCCCAATCGAAGCCGGCGACGGCAGCGCGGATTCTTTCGCAGATCTGCCGCGCCACCTGCTCGGTGGCGTCGTCGAACAGGATCACGAACTCGTCGCCGGCCCAGCGCGCGGGCAGGTCGTTTTCGCGCACCTGCGACGACATGATGGCGGCCACCGTCTTGAGCACACGGTCACCCACGCGGTGCGTGAAGCGGTCGTTCACCGACTTGAACTTGTCGACGTCGACCATCGCCACCGCGAGCGGCCTGTCGGCCACCACCGCGGCGGGCAATTGCGCCGCCAGCGACTGCTCGAAGTGCCGGCGGTTGGCGATGCCCGTGAGCGCGTCTTCCAGCGACCAGCGCTCGAACTGCCGCGACGCGACCAGCGCCTGCTGCAGGTGGCGCTCGCTCAGGCGCGCGCCGAGCCGCGAGGAAACCAGCGACTCCCGGCTGCTCAGGCCTTCGGCCACCACGCGGCGCTCGCGCCGCGCTTCGTCGTTCTTGCCCTGCAGCTCGAAAACCTGCGCGAGCAGAAGATGCGCGCGGCACGCGAGTTGTTCGTGCTCGACCGCGAGCGCCATCTCGCGCATGCCGGTCAGCTCCTTCTCTGCCCCGGCCCAGTCTTGCTGCGCCCAGGCCAGCTCCGCGGCGCACCAGCGCACGAACGAGTCGAGCCAGGTCATGACACCCGACAGCGAGTGGGTTGCCGACTCGACCGCCTGCCGGGCCGACACGAAATCACCCTGCCAAGCCGCCAGCAGGCCCGCCGACGCGAGCGAAATCGTGCGGGCCATCGCCTGCAGCCCCGGCAGTACCGACTGCCCGTGGCCCATTCGTTCGAGCTGCGCACATTCGCGGGCCAGCCACTCCAGCCGTTCCAGGCTTTTCATGCGGCCCGTCTGGTAACGCTCGTCGATCAGACGCGAGGCTTCGACCCACATCTGGTTGAGCCGCGGCTGGTAGGTGCTGAGCGCCGGCACGCAGCGCTGCGCGACCTGCACCGCCATCTCGAGCGAGGCGTCGGCACGGTCGTGGTCGCCACTCCACGAATACGCCAGCCCGAGGCAGTTGTGCGCGAGCACGGCTTGCGGGCGTGGCACCTTCATGTCGCACAGGTGAACGCACAGCAATGCCGCTTCGACGGACTCGTCGTTCCGGCCGAGCAGCATGCAGACGTGCGCGAGGGTCGTGAGGGCTTGCGACTCGCCCTGCACGTCGCCGAGCTGCTCGAACAGCTGGGCCGCGCGTCGGCTCGCCTCGCTCGCGCGCCGCAAGCGTGAGCCGACCCGGTCGCAGTGCGCCAGGCAAGACAGCGCGCGGGCCTCGGCGTGCAGATCCGACCCCTTCGCGCCGACCAGCACGGCCTGCGCCAGGTCGCGCGCTGCGTTCACGTCGCCGGCGTCCAGGGCCGCGTAGGCGGCAGCGAGGGTGTCGTCGGGCAAGCCGGTGCCGCTGGTCACGCGCGGCTCCGCGTTCGCCGGCGGCGTTTGATCGAAGCGTTGCGAGCCCGAGACATGTCGAATCTCATCACTTCCTGCATTCTCGCGGTTCGGCACTGCCGCGCGAGGCCGCCCCGGCGGAGGGCGAGGCTTTCGGATGTGAACTGTCACGCATTCGCCGCGGCCGTGGCAGGTGCGGGCGCGCCGCGCCGTCGGTGCGTCAGCCTTTCGGGTCGGGCACGAAACCCGGAAACGGCTCGGGCACCCAGGGCGCCGGGCGCGGCCGGATCACACCGCTGGCCAGCAGCCGCTCGTGGCTGTCGTAGCGCAGGCGCACGACCTCGTTCGGCCGCTCGCTGGCGCGTTCGAAGCGGGTCTGCGAGGTCGGCATGTATTCGCGCTCACCGTGGCCGGTGCCCAGGCGCTCGTCGCGCAGGCTGCCGGCGGCCTTGGCGGCAGGGGCCGGTGCGGCCGAGCTTTCGGCCGCGCCACGCGCGCGGTCGGCGTTCTGCGCCAGGCTCGGCTCGGCGCTGTCGAACGGGCGACGCGAGACTTCCGGTGCACGCTCGCGTTCGCGAAATACCGCCGCGCCGATCACGCCCACGTTGTCGGGCCGGTCGGTGCGCGCGGCGTAGGAATCGGGCAAGGCGGTGAAGTAGAAGGCCGCCGCTTCGGTCAGGCTCTTGCGCCAGCCGGTGATCTCTGTCGACTGCCCCGGCATCAGCACGTAGCCGACCTGGCCGAGCCCGGCGGTCTCGCCGGTGACGGCGTTGATGCCGTCGACCGACAGCACCACCATCACCCGCGCGCCGGAGCGGTTGCTCAGGCGCACCGCATAGCGGCTGCCGGGCCGGCCGGCGACCCAGGCCGTGCCGCGCTGCTGGTAGACCGGCAGGAGCTCGTTCTGGCTGCGGTCGACGATGTCGACATCGACCAGGCTGCCGATGGCGAAGGCAGGGGTGGCGACCAGCGCTGCGGCGGCAGCGGCCAACGTGATGAAGTGGCGACGGTTGGGCATGGAAGGCTCCGGATTGGGGGTTGAGACATCCGGTTGAACGGCGCAGCGCACTGAGCAGGGTGAACTTTCTTTCAGCGCCGCACCGGCAGACCAGGCCTGCAGCGGCCGCAGGCTACATTCCCCCGATGGCATATGAACTCCACTACTGGCCGAGCATCCAGGGCCGCGGCGAATTCGTGCGGCTCGCGCTCGAAGCGGCCGGCGCGCCCTACGTCGACGTGGCGCGCGGCGCGGAGAGTGCGGGCCGGGGTCTGAAGGCCATGCTCCACGACCTGAACGACCCAGCGCTCGTGCACCCGCCGTTCGCGCCGCCGTTCCTGAAAGACGGCAACCTGGTCGTTGGCCAGACCGCTGCCATCCTGCATTACCTGGCGCCGACGCTGAAGCTGGTGGCACGCAGCGAGCAGTCGCGCGTCTGGACGCAGCAGATCCAGCTGACGATCGCCGACATGGTGAGCGAAGCCCACGACACCCATCACCCGGTCGGGCACGATCTGTACTACGAAGACCAGAAGCCGGAATCGCTGCGCCGTGCCAGCGAGTTCTGCCGCACCCGCATGCCCAAGTACCTGCAATGGTTCGAGCGCATCCTGGTGAACAACCCGGCAGGCCCGCGGCATCTGGTAGCCGGCAAGCTGAGTTACGCCGACTTGTCCTTGTTCCAGCTGATCGAAGGGCTGCGTTACGCGTTCCCGAAGGCTGCGGAAAAAGCGCTGGCGCGCGCGCCCACGGTCTTGCAGCTGCACGCGCGCGTGGGCGCCTTGCCGAAGGTGGCGGCGTATCTGCGCAGCGAGCGGCGCCTGCCGTTCAACGAACAAGGCATCTTCCGCCGTTACCCCGAACTCGACCTGTAACTCGCCCATGCCCATCCACTGGTTTCCGGGCCACATGCATTCGACGAAGAAAGCCATCGTCGAGCGGCTGCCGGACATCGACGTCGTGATCGAGCTGCTCGACGCGCGGCTGCCCGGTTCGAGCGCGAACCCGCTGCTCGCCACGCTCACTGCGGCCAAGCCCGCGCTGAAACTGCTCAACAAGCAGGACCTGGCCGATCCCGAACTCACCACGCAGTGGCTCGCCCACTACCAGGCCCGCCCCGGCACCCGTGCGCTCGCGCTCGACGCAAGCAGCACCGCG
>JANYFX010000520.1 GCA_025359585.1 Rhizobacter sp.
CTGGGTTTGACCGAGGCCGGCATGGGGACGAAGGGCACCGTCGCTTCGACGGCGGCGCTCTCGGTGCTGCTGCAAGAAGGCATCGGCGACACGATCCGCGTTTCGCTCACGCCGCAGCCCGGCGAAGCGCGCACCCAGGAAGTCGTGGTCGCGCTCGAGATCCTGCAAGGTCTCGGCCTGCGTGCCTTCAACCCGAGCGTGACCGCCTGCCCCGGCTGCGGCCGCACCACCAGCACCACCTTCCAGGAACTCGCCAAACAGATCGACGACTTCCTGCGCGCGCAGATGCCGGTCTGGAAAGCGCGTTACCCCGGCGTCGAGAAGATGAAGGTCGCCGTGATGGGCTGCATCGTCAACGGCCCGGGCGAAAGCAAACACGCCGACATCGGCATCAGCCTGCCCGGCAACGGCGAAGCGCCGGCCGCACCGGTCTTCATCGACGGCGAAAAGGCGCTCACGCTGCGGGGCGACAACATCGCCGCCGAGTTTCACGCGCTGGTCGAGCGCTACATCGATAAGCGCTACGGCGCAGCGACCGCGGAGCATCCGACCGCGCAGGTGTGAGCACCTGCGCGAGGTTTGTGCGCTGTCGCATCGCGTGGCAGCGAGGCTCCCATTCGACCCCTGAATTCCATGACTGAACAAGCCAAAATCAAACGACCCGAGCCGCTGCAGGCGGTCAAGGGCATGAACGACATCCTGCCGGCCGATTCAGTGCGCTGGGAGTGGTTCGAAGCCAAGGTGCGGGCGCTGATGGCACGCTACGGCTACGCCAACGTGCGCACGCCGATCGTCGAGCCGACGGCGCTGTTCGTGCGTGGCCTCGGTGAAGTCACCGACATCGTCGAGAAAGAGATGTACTCCTTCGAAGACGCGATGAACGGCGACAAGCTCACGCTGCGCCCCGAAGCCACCGCCGGCATCGTGCGCGCGATGATCGAGCACAACACGCTCTACAACGGGCCGCTGCGGGTCTGGTCGCACGTGGCGCTGTTTCGCCACGAGCGACCGCAGAAGGGGCGCTATCGGCAGTTTCACCAGATCGACGTCGAGGCCCTCGGCCTGGCCGGGCCCGATGTCGACGCCGAGCAGATCCTGATGTGCCGCGCGCTGCTGCGCGACCTCGGCCTGGCCGACACCGATCTTCGGCTCGAACTCAACAGCCTCGGTCAACCCGCCGAGCGCCGGGCGCACCGTGCGGCCCTGATCGGGCACTTCGAGGCCCACGCCGAGGTGCTCGACGACGATGCGAAGCGCCGCCTGCACAGCAACCCGCTGCGCATTCTCGACAGCAAAAATCCGCTGATGCAGCCGGTCGTCGAAGCCGCGCCGGAGCTGATGGACTTTCTCGGGCCCGAGTCGCTCGCGCACCTGAACGCGGTGCGCGCCGCGCTCGACGCGGTCGGCCTCAGCTACCGCATCAACCCGCGCCTCGTGCGCGGCATGGACTACTACAACCTCACCGTGTTCGAGTGGGTCACCGACAGGCTGGGCCTTCCGCTCACGGTCTGTGGTGGCGGCCGCTACGACGACCTGTTCGAACAACTCGGCGGCAAACCGACCCGGGCCGTGGGCTGGGGCATGGGCATCGAGCGAATGCTGCTGCTGCTCGAAGAATGCGGCATCCAGGTACCGCAGAATTCCCCCGATGTCTTCGCGGTGGTTCCTTCGGCCGCCGCGATGGCCGCCGCGGTCGCCACCTGCGAAGCCTTGCGCAGCGCCGGTTTGTCGGTGCTGATGCACGCGGCCGGCGGCGAGAGCTGGGGCAGCATGAAGACGCAGTTCAAGCGCGCCGATGCGAGCGGCGCCCGTTTCGCGTTGGTCTTCGGCGACGACGAACTCGCCCGTGGCGAGGTGACCTTGAAGGCGCTGCGCGACGCCGGCGTGGCGCAACGTTGCCTGCCGCTCGCGGAAACCGCGCGCTGGGCCACCGAACTGCGCACCGCATAATCCCGCCTTCGCTCGAAACCCCTGAGAACCGATCTTTCATGGCCACCCATCTCGACCTCGAAGAACAGGAACAGCTCGACCAGCTGAAATCCTTCTGGAAGCAATACGGCAACCTCATCACCTGGTTGTTGATCGCCGTGCTCGCGGCCTATGCGGGATGGAACGGCTGGAACTGGTGGCAGCGCGACCAGGCCGTCAAGGCCAGCGCGATGTTCGACGAGCTCGACAAGGCTGCGCAAACCGGCGACGCCGACACCGCCGCGCGCGTCTTCGCCGACATGAAAGAGCGCTATCCGCGCACTGCATTCACCCAGCAAGGGGGTTTGCTCGCGGCCAAGGCGCAGTTCGACAAGGGGCAGATCGATCCGGCGCTCGCCACGTTGGCCTGGGTCAGTGCCAACGCGGTCGAAACCGAATACCAGACCGTGGCACGCCTGCGTGCCGCCGGCCTGCTGCTCGACCAGAAGAAGTACGACGAAGCGATCAAACAGCTCGACGCTGCCACCGCGAAAGAATTCGACGCGCTGGTGGCCGACCGGCGCGGTGACGTGCTGCTGGCGCAGGGCAAGAAGGACGAAGCCAAGGTGGCCTATGCGAAGGCCTGGTCGGCGATGGACGAGAAGGTCGGCTACAGGCGCCTGATCGAAGCCAAGCTGACTGTGCTGGGCGCCGCCCCGGTCGAGGCGAAGAAGTGATGAGGTCGATGCCCGCCCTGGCCCGTGCCACCTTGCCGCTCACCGTGGCGGTTCTGCTGCTGGCCGCGTGCGCGAGCAGCAAGCCCAAACCGCAGCCGCTGGAACCGCTGACACCGAAGATCGCCGGCCGCGCGGTCTGGAACCAGCACGTCGACGACATCAAGTTCCCGCTGACCGTGGTCGCCGTGCGCGACATGTTTGTCGTGGCCGGGGGCGATGGCACCGTGCTCGCGCTCGAAGCGCAAAGCGGCCGCGAGCTGTGGCGTGGCAACGCCGGCGCCAAGCTGAGCGCAGGCGTCGGCAGCGACGGCCGCTTTGCCGCAGTCGTCACCCGCGAAGGCGAACTCGTCACGTTCGAGCAAGGCCAGGTGAAGTGGCGCAAGAGCCTGGGTGTGCGTGTCAACACCGCGCCGCTGGTCGCGGGCGAGCGGGTGTTCGTGCTCGGCGCCGATCGCGCGGTGCAGGCTTTCGACATGATCGATGGCCGCAAGCTCTGGGCTTTGCAGCGCGCGGGTGATCCGCTGACGCTGACGCAGACCGGCGTGCTCGCCGCCTTCAAGGACACGCTGGTCATCGGGCAAGGCCCGCGCATGACCGGCGTCGACCCGCTGCGCGGCGCGATGCGCTGGGAAGTGCCGGTCGGCTCGCCGCGCGGTGCCAATGAAATCGAGCGCCTGGCCGATCTGGTCGGCCCGGTGGCACGCGTCGGCGACACGCTGTGCGCGCGCTCGTTCCAGGCGGCGGTGGGCTGCGTCGATGCCGAAAAAGGCAACATCGTCTGGACCAAGAACATCGGCGGCACCGACGGTGTGGCGGCTGACGCGCAGTTCGTGTTCGGCGCCGACGCGTCGGACCGCATCACGGCGTGGAAAACACCGACCGGCGAACTGGCCTGGACCTCCGACAAGCTCCAGTACCGCGGCCTGAGCACGCCGCTGAGCGTGGGCAAGACCGTGGTGTTCGGCGACGAAGACGGCACCGTGCACTGGCTCGCGCGCGAGACCGGCGAAGCCCAGTTGCGGCTCCCGACCGACGGCGGCGCGATCGTGGCTGCGCCGGTGGTCTCGGGCACGACCATGCTGGTGGTCACACGCAAGGGCGGCCTGTTCGCGTTCCGCCCCGAGTGAAGACCACTCGCCGTAACCGCACCGATTCATGAAACCCGTCATCGCTGTTGTCGGCCGCCCGAACGTGGGCAAGTCGACCCTGTTCAACCGCATGACGAAGAGCCGCGACGCGATCGTGGCCGACTTCTCCGGCCTCACGCGCGACCGCCACTACGGCGACGGGCGCAGCGGCGAACACGAGTTCATCGTCGTCGACACCGGCGGCTTCGAGCCCGACAGCACGACCGGCATCGTGAAAGAAATGGCCAAGCAGACACGCCAGGCCGTGGCCGAAGCCGACGCGGTGATCTTCGTCGTCGACGTTCGTTCCGGTGTGTCGGGGCAAGACCACGACATCGCGCGTTACCTGCGCACCGCGGGCAAGAAGGTCGTGCTCGCGGTCAACAAGGCCGAAGGCATGGCCGAGTCGCCGTTGCTGGCCGAATTCTTCGAGCTCGGCCTGGGCGAGCCGCACCCGATCTCGGCCGCGCACGGGCAGGGCATTCGCAGCCTGACAGACGCGGCACTCGTGAACTTCGAGTTCGACGAACCCGAAGACGAAGCGGTCGAACAAAACGGGCCGATCCGCCTGGCGGTGGCGGGGCGCCCGAACGTCGGCAAGTCGACGCTGATCAACACATGGCTCGGCGAAGAGCGGCTCGTGGCGTTCGACCAACCGGGAACCACGCGCGACGCGATCACAGTGCCGTTCGAGCGCAACGGCCAGAAGTTCGAGCTGATCGACACCGCCGGCCTGCGCCGGCGTGGCAAGGTCTTCGAAGCGGTCGAGAAATTTTCGGTGGTGAAGACGCTGCAGGCGATCTCCGATGCCAACGTCGTGCTGCTGCTGCTCGACGCGACACAAGGCGTGACCGATCAAGACGCGCACATCGCCGGCTACATCCTCGAATCGGGCCGTGCGGTGGCGGTGGCGGTCAACAAGTGGGACGCGGTCGACGCTTACCAGAAGGAAACCCTGCAGCGCTCGATCGAGCAGCGCCTGGCGTTCCTGAAGTTCGCACCGGTCTTGCACATCTCGGCCATCAAGCGCCAAGGGCTCGGGCCGGTCTGGAAGGCCATTGCCGACGCGCACGCGTCGGCCACGCGCAAGATGTCGACACCGGTGCTCACGCGCCTGCTGCAGGAAGCGGTTGAGCACCAGGCGCCAAAACGCGCCGGTGCCTTCCGCCCCAAACTGCGTTACGCGCACCAGGGTGGCATGAACCCGCCGCTGATCGTGATCCACGGCAACTCGCTGGACCACATCAGCGAGTCGTACAAGCGCTTCCTCGAAGGGCGCTTCCGTGAGCATTTCAAGCTCACCGGAACGCCGATGCGGATCGAGCTGCGCTCGTCGCGCAACCCCTTCGACACCAAAGACTAAAGGCCGCGTTTCACAGGGGGCTTGCACTGCTTTTGCGCAGGTGCGCCCGGGTGCTGTGTTAACGTGAACGCTTCTGAACTTTCATCACGGAGAATATCGTGAGCAACAAAGGGCAACTCCTACAAGACCCCTTCCTGAACCTGCTGCGCAAGGAGCATGTTCCGGTTTCGATCTACCTCGTCAACGGGATCAAATTGCA
>JANYFX010000284.1 GCA_025359585.1 Rhizobacter sp.
CTGTGTGCCGGTGCCATCGGCACGCCACAGTTACTGCAGCTCTCCGGCATCGGCCCGGCAGCGTTGCTGCAGTCGCACGGCATCAAGATCGAACATGCGCTCGAAGGCGTGGGTGCGAACCTGCAAGACCACCTGCAGATCCGGGCGGTCTACCAGGTCGAAGGCGTGAAGACGCTCAACACGATGGCGAACTCGCTGTGGGGCAAGGCGATGATCGGTTTTGAGTACGCGCTCAAGCGCAGCGGCCCGATGAGCATGGCGCCTTCCCAGCTCGGCGCCTTCACGCGCAGCGACCCGGGCCGTGCCCACGCAAACCTCGAATACCACGTGCAGCCGCTCTCGCTCGACGCCTTCGGCCAGCCGCTGCACACCTTCAACGCCTTCACCGCCAGCGTGTGCAACCTGAACCCGACGAGCCGCGGCGCGGTGCAGATTCGCTCGGCACGCGCGGCCGACGGACCCTCCATCGCCGCGCGTTACCTCAGCACCGACGAAGACCGCCTGATTGCGGCCAACAGCCTGCGGCTCACGCGCAACATCGTCGCCCAGTCGGCACTCGCCAAGTACAAGCCGCGCGAAGTCAAACCCGGCGTGCAGTACCAGAGCGACGAAGACCTCGCCAAGCTCGCCGGTGACATCGGCACCACCATCTTCCACCCGGTCGGCACCGCCAAGATGGGCCCGGCCGCCGACCCGATGGCGGTGGTCGACGCGCACCTGCGCGTGCACGGCGTGCGGGGCTTGCGTGTGGTCGACGCGAGCGTGATGCCGACGATCACCAGCGGCAACACCAATTCGCCGACGTTGATGATCGCCGAGCGCGCCGCCGAGTGGGTCCTCCAAGGCCTTTGACACGAGCACCCCGCAAGCCATGAGCCCCTTGCAGATTCAGGCTTTCGACGCGCCGCTCGGCGCCGAAGTGATCGGCCTCGACCTCGCCCGACCGCTGGCCGACCAGGCCTTCGTGCGCATCCACCGCGCGCACCTCGATCACCATGTGCTCGTGTTCCGCGACCAGCGCATCACGCCGGCGCAGCAGATCGCTTTCAGCCGCCGTTTCGGGCCGCTGCAGATCCATGTGTTGCACCAGTTCCAGCTCGCGGGTTTCGAAGAAGTCCTGGTCGTCTCCAACATCAAGGACGAACACGGCCGGCCGATCGGCCTGGGCGACGCCGGTGTCTACTGGCACTCCGACCTGTCGTACAAGGCGCACCCCAGCCTCGGCTCGATGCTGCATGCGCAGGAGTTGCCAGAGACCGGCGGCGACACGCTGTTCGCCAACATGCACATGGCCTGGGACACGCTGCCCGCGCCCTTGCGTGCGGCAACCGCAGGGCTGAAGGCCGAACACACCTACCTCGCCAAGTACGCTGAGCTGCAAAAGCGGAGCCCGTGGCGCCCCGACCTCAGCGACGAACAAAAGGCGCAGGTCCGGCCGGTCGTTCACCCGGTCGTTCGCACGCACCCCGAAACCGGCCGCAAGGCCTTGTTCGTCAGCGAACATTTCACGACCCGGCTGGTCGGCGTGCCCGAAGACGAAAGCGCGGCGCTGCTGCGCGAGCTGTTCGCGCACAGCGTGCGGCCCGAGCACCTTTACCGGCACGCCTGGCAGCCGCACGACATGGTGTTCTGGGACAACCGCTCGCTGATGCATCTGGCAGCGGGCTGCCCCGACGATCAGCGCCGCAAGCTCTACCGCACGACGATCGAAGGCGACGTGCCGTACTGAGCAGTGAAGCTCGAAGGGCGGTGCGTGTCGGCATCGGCTGACACGGTTTCGCGTTTCCGTCCGGGGGGCGCCGCTGGTGTGATCGGGGACGATCGGGTGAAACACCGGAGTCATCGATGACGATCCAGGTACCGCACAAACCCCACCGCTCGCACACCGAAGACGCTGACGATCCCGAGCCCGGCCTGATGCCCGTCGAGCCCGATCAAGGCCCCGTGCCCGCAGGCATCCCCCCCGACCCGGAACACGACCGGACCGTCGACCCCGAAGCATGAACACCACGAACCGCGAGGCCGGCAAACAAGCGCCAGGGTTCGAGCCTGTGGCCGTAGCGAGTATCAAGCCCGTGCCTTATGAGGACGCGCATGAAGTGCTCGAAGAGCACGAGCGCGAAACCGAGCGCGAACTCGTGATGACGCTGCTCGACATTTCAGACACCACCTTCAAGGGCAGCGGGCGCGGGCTGCGCAGCGTGCACGCCAAGAGCCACGGCCTGCTGCATGGCGAGCTTCGCGTGCTCGACCTTCCGCTGCCGTATGCACAGGGCCTGTTCGCCGTGCCCAAAACGTATTCGGCGTTGATACGACTTTCCACCACGCCAGGCGATCTGCTCGACGACAAGGTCTCCACGCCGCGCGGCTTCGCGCTCAAGGTCGTCGGAGTCGACGGTGAGCGCCTGCCCGGCAGCCAGGATGCGCAGACGCAAGACTTTCTGCTCGTCGACGGGCCGGCATTTCTTGCGCCCACCGCTCACCAATTTCTCGGTAGCCTGAAGTTGTTGGCGTCCACCACCGACAAGCTGCCGAAGCTCAAGCGCGCGGTCTCGGCGGTGCTGCGCGGCACCGAGAAGATCATCGAAGCGGCGGGCGGCGAGAGCGGCGCGCTGAAAGGCCTGGGTGGCCACCCGGAAACCCACATCCTCGGGGCAACCTTCTTCAGCCAGGTGCCGTTCCTGTATGGCCTGAACATCGCCAAGTGGCAGATCGCGCCGGTCTCGCCCGGGCTGCTCGCGCTGAAGGATGTGCCGGTCGATTTGAGCGGTACGGCCGACGGTTTGCGCGCCGCCGTGGTCGAGCACTTCGCCACTCAGGGGGCCGAATGGGAGCTGCGCGTGCAGCTGTGCACCTCGCTCGAAAGCATGCCGATCGAAGACGCGACCGTGCCCTGGCCCGAATCTGAAAGTCCGTTCGTGCCGGTCGCCCGCATCACCGTGCCGCCACAGGCCGCATGGAACGAAACGCGCTCCGTCGAGATGGACGACGGGCTGTCGTTTTCGCCCTGGCACGGCCTCGCGGCGCACCGGCCGCTGGGTTCGATCAACCGGGTTCGTCAACAGGCCTACGCCAGTTCGGCGCTGGCACGTTCGTCGCGTGGACGCTGCCCCGTTCACGAGCCGTAAAGCCGGGCCTGCGGATCAGCGCGATTGATCGGCGCGTCGCCGAGCAATGGTGTGAGGCCTAACGCCCTTCATGAGCGCGCTGCAGCGCCGCGATGTCGATCTTCGTCATTTGCATCATCGTCTGCATCACGCGCTGCGACTTCGCCGGGTCGGAGTCTTGCAGCAGCTCGGCCATGGCGCGCGGAACGATCTGCCACGACAGGCCGAAGCGGTCTTTCAGCCAGCCGCAACGCCCCGGCGCGCCGCCATCGGCGCCGAGCTTGTTCCAGAGCGTGTCGACCTCGTCCTGCGAGTCGCAGTTCACCACCAGCGAGATCGCTTCGGTGAACTTGTACATCGGCCCGCCGTTGAGCGCCGCGAACTCCTGGCCTTCGATCTGGAAGCTGCCCACCAGGACCGAGCCGGCGGGCCCGGGGCCGCTTTCGCCGCAGCGCGTCAGGCTCAGGATCTTCGAGTCCTTGAAGAGCGAGGTGTAGAGCGTCATCGCCTCTTCGGCGTTGTTGTCGAACCAGAGAAAGGTGGTGATCTTTTGCTTGGCGGACATGCTGGGCTTCCTTGGTTGAGAGTCGATCGAGCCGCGAGCCGGCGGCCACCGCGGGCCGTGCTCCCGTGAACCATAGCGGCTCGCACAGGCCGCATCAACCCGGGGCGCTCCGCCCACCGACACCGCCGGACACATCCGCCAGGCGCAGCGCGGGGTGTTGATTGATAACATCGGCATGCGTCACACAACCGCCCTGGAGTCCCCATGACCCGCTTCACCAAGTGCCTCGCTCCCTTCGTGCTCCTGGCCGCCGCGCTGCCGGCCTTGGCGGCCAGCACGGCCACCTCGTCGGCCTCCGACAGCTCCACCGCCTCGGTGGGCAGCGTCTCGGGCTCGATCCAGAAGTCGAGCGCCGCGTCGTCCAAGCCCGCCACGCCCTTGCTCGCCGGCGACTACCGCGTCGTCGAGGTCGTGGCGATGGCCGAGCGGCCAGGCACGATGCGCTTGACGCTGCAGGCGCTCGCCGACCCGAGTGCCGAAGGCGAATTTCAGCTCTTCGTGCCGCAAGAGGCCTTAGACCGCAGCCAGCTCGTTGCCGGCCAGACCGTGACGGCGCGGGAGCGCAGCTACGGGCTCGAGTTCTCGCTTGCAGCAACGAAACAAGCCTTCTTCCTCGTGCTCGCCGACGACTGGTACCGCGAGCTGCAAAGCAACGCCGTGGTGCTTTGAACGTGTGTTGAGCGCGTGAGCCGTCAGGCACGCCGCCGCCTGCGTTCGTGGCTGCTGATCGCGCTCGGTGCCTGCGGCCCGTGGGTCGCCAGCCAGGCCAGCGTGATGCGCACCTGCGATCAACCCGAGCGGCTGAGCCCGGCGCAGAAAGACACGCTGTTCCGCTTCGGCGGCATCGTCAAGGACGAGCTTGAAAAGTCGGGCCAGAGCCTGGCGCTGATCTCGCGCTCCGGCCTCGACCTGAGCCGCTTCGGCGTGCGTTACTCGCATGCCGGCGTGAGCCTCAAGGCGAGCCAGAACACGCCCTGGTCGGTGCGCCAGCTCTACTTCGCATGCGACGAACAAAAGCCGCGCCTCTTCGACCAGGGCATGTCGGGCTTCGTGCTGGGCATGGACGCTCCGACACTCGGCTACGTTTCCATCGTCTTCCTGCCGCCGCCCGAGGCCGCCGAGCTGGAGCGCGCCGCGCTCGACAACCGCCAGGCGCTGCAACTGCTCAGCCCGGCCTACAGCGCCAACGCCTACCCCTTCAGCCTGAAGTATCAAAACTGCAACCAGTGGCTGATGGAAATGCTCGCCGCCACCTGGGGCCACCTGGAGGGCGGCGACAACCCGCGCGCCCAAGCCCAGGCCTGGTTGAAAGAGCAGGGCTACATGCCGAGCGTGATGGCCGTGGGCTCGCGGCCGATGATGTGGCTCGGCGCCTTCGTGCCCTGGGTGCACAGCGACGACCACCCGCCCGAAGACACCGCGCAGGCGCTCTACCGCGTCAGCATGCCGGCGTCGATCGAGGCTTTCGTGCAGGCGCAGGTGCCGGGTGCCACGCGGCTGGAGCTGTGCCACACCGAGCGCCACGTGGTGATCCGGCGCGGCTGGGAGCCGATTGCCGAAGGCTGTGTGCCGGGCGAGCAAGACACCGTCATCACGCTCGAACCGTAGGCGAAAGCCGCGCGCGGTATCGACGCGCGATACCGCGCGGCGCGGCCTCGGCGACGTTCGCTGCCGCGGCCCACGGCACGGCGTTCCGCGCGCATTCTTCGGGCTCCATTCACTGCCCCGAAGGCCCGCCATGTCGACCCCAACCCCCAGTGCTGCTGCGAGTTTTGGCGCAGCGGTTTTCCTCGCGGTGCTGCTGGTGGCGAGCCCACCCGCCGCGCGCGCCCAGCCGGCGACCCCGCCACTTGGCGCCGCATCGCCGCGCACGCTCGCCGCTTCGCTGAATGTGGGCGATGTGGTGTTCATCCGCGTGGCCGCCAAGCCGTTTCGCGAGGTCGCCGCCGCCACCGATTCCTGGACCAACCATGTCGGCATCGTGATCGACACCTCGGGTGAAGAACCGCTGATCGCCGAGAGCACGTTCCCGCTGTCGCGCACGACGAAGCTCTCGAAGTTCGCGGCCCGCTCCGAAGGCGGCCGGCTCGCGGTCGCGCGGCTCAAGGCGCCGTTGACGGCGGAGCAACAGCAGCAGCTCGTCGCCGCCGCCGAGCGTCGCACCGGCATCTTCTACGACACCGGCTTCGACCTGCACTCACGCCGCCAGTTCTGTTCGCGCTACGTTCGCGAGGTGATCGAAGAGGCCACCGGCATCCAGGTCGGCGAAGTCGAAACTTTCGCGACGCTGCTCACGCGCCGGCCGCAGACCGACCTGGCTTTCTGGCGCGTCTGGTACTTCGGGCAAATCCCGTGGCAGCGCGAAACCGTCACGCCGGCGAGCCTGCTGCGCAGCCCCGCGCTGGTGCCGGTGTTCGACGGTGTCTCGATCAGCGACAGCGCGTCGTAGCCCACTGCACTTCGAAGGAGAAACGCCATGCTCCACGTGATCTTCGCCGCCTTCGCTTTTTGCTTTCTGCTCGAGCGCGTCATGCCCGGCTGGCCGTTGCCGCGCGTGCGCACCTGGCCGCTGCGGGTGCTGCTCGTCAACGCGGTTCAGCTCGGGGTTGTGCTGCTCGCCGGGCTGACCTGGGAGCGCTGGTTGTCGGCGTGGTCGGTGTTCCATCTGTCGCAGCACGTGCCGCCGGCGGCCGGGGGCCTGATCGCCTATTTCATCGCCACCTTCGTCTTCTACTGGTGGCACCGGCTGCGCCACGAGCACACCTTCCTGTGGCGCGGTTTCCACCAGATCCACCACAGCCCGCAGCGGCTGGAAGTCATCACCTCGTTCTACAAACACCCGGGCGAGATGGTCGTGAATTCGGTCATCGGCAGCCTGCTGGTCTACACCTTTCTCGGCCTGTCGCTGGAGGCCGCCGGCATCTACACGCTGTGCACCGCGCTCGGTGAATTTTTCTATCACACCAACGTCAGGACACCACGCTGGGTCGGCTGGTTTTTCCAGCGCCCCGAGATGCACCGCATTCACCACCAGCACGGCCGCCACAAGAACAACTATGGCGACATCACCTGGTGGGACATGCTGTTCGGCACCTATGAAAACCCGGCCGAGTGGGTGCACAGCTGCGGCTTCGACGGCGACCGCGAGCAGCAGCTGCTGCAGATGCTCGCCTACAAGGATGTGCACGAGTGACGAACGCCTTGTAACGTGCGGCTGCGGTACGCTTGCGGCCGCACACGAACCAGCCCACGAGAGACCGCGCCATGCCCGAGCAAGCCATCAGAATCAACCCGGTGTTCACGACAGACGACCAGGCCTGGCTGCGCCGCGAAGGCGTGGCCGTGCCGCCGTTCTGGCAAGGCCACACGGTGGCCCCGGCGCTCGGCGACGTGCTGCGCATCGGCGGCCGCCAGTTCGTGATCCAGGCGCGCGTGTGGGAACACGACGGCACGCAGCCGGTGCTGCGCCTGTACATCGGCAGCGGCCACGCGCAAAGCGACACGGCCTTCGGCTGACGTGCCCCGCGAGCGCGCCGAACCCGGCGCGTTGCAACCGAGAGCCCCTCGTTGAAAACAGCCATCGTCACCGCATCGTCGTGCTGCCCCCCCCTTGCTGACCGACGCGCTGGCCCGCCGCTACCACACGCTGATGCTCGCCCCCGGAGCGCGCGAAGCGATGCTCGCGCGCATGCAGCAGACCGTGCTGGTCGACCCGCTGCCGCTGCCGCTGCTGCGCAGCATTCGCGCGCCGACCCTGCTCGTCTGGGGAGAGGCCGACGCGATGATCCCGTTCGCCAACTCGGCCGACTACCTCGGCGCCATTCCCGGCGCGCAGCTCGTGCCGATCGCAGGCGTCGGTCACCTGCCGCACGAAGAGGCGCCCGAGCGTTCGCTGGTGCCGGTGGCGGCGTTCCTCAGCCCGGGGCTGCGGCGCTGATCAAGGGCCGTTTCGGCCTGCAAGAGCGGTCTGCACACGCTGCGCGAATGCAGCCACTTCCGGCGCGCCGGCCGGCGGCGCCAGCTCGCCCGCGAGCGCGCCTTGCACCAGACGCGTGAGCGTTTGTGCGTGCGGCGTGATCGTGCCGAAGAACAGCAGCTGCGCGCCGCGTGCGATCAGCAGTGTCGGAAAATTCTCGACATCGACCGGGCCGAGCAGCTCGGCTTCGTCTTCGATGTCGAGCCGGGTGAACTCGGTTCTGCCTTCGAACGCCAGCATTGTTTCGTCGAACAGCGCGGCGTAGTCGCGGCACACACCGCACCACTCGGCGCACAGGCAAACCACTCGCAGCACGTTGTCCATGGCGCGAAGTGTGCCGTGTCGTGCGCGGCGTTGCCGGCAGCGGGCCGTTCGGGCTGCGCTTAGGGCAACATGGGCTTTTCCCGCCACTTGGAGAGAACAATGCCCGGCTCCCCGCTCAGCGACAGCGAAGGTGTGCTCCGCATCCGCTTGAAGAGCAACGGGCGGCCCGTTGCCGACAGCGTCGCGCTGATCTCCGCGCACGTGCGCCGCGCCGTCAACGCCATTCCGACCGCGCGGCTGGTGCTGGCCGACGGCGATGTGGCCACGTCGGCCTGGCCACTGGCCGATGGCGCGCTCTTCGCGCCCGGCGCGACGATTGCCCTCGCCGCCGGTTACGGCGACACGGAGCAGGCGATCTTCGAAGGCAGCGTGGCCAGCCTCGGCATGCGGATCGGTGGCGAGAACGAGACCCGCCTCGTGATCGACTGCCGCCACCCCGCAGCGAAGATGGCGGCGCTGCGAAACAACGCCCACCACGCCGACCAGACCGACAGCACCGTCATCGGCGGGCTGGTGCAGGCCCATGGGCTGGTCGCCGAGGTCGACACGACGACAGAAACCCACGCCGGCCTGACGCAGTACGACTGCAGCGACTGGGACTTCCTGCTCGCCCGCGCCGCGCGCAACGGCTTGTGCGTCATCGCCGACGACGACCGGCTCCGGGTGCAGGCGCCTCGCACTGACGCCGAGGCGGTGCTGAAGGTCGGCTACGGCGTTGACCTGAGCGAGTTCGAGGCCGACGCCGACGCCGACGCCGACGCCGACGCCGACGCCGACGCCGACGCCGACCCGCAGATCCGCGGCCGCATGAAGTTCCAGGGCAGCGCCGCGGCCCGGGTCGGCGCGATGATCGAGGTCGAAGGCGTCGGCACGCGCTTCGGTGGCAAGGTGTTCGTCAGCGCGGTCGAGCACACGCTGGC
>JANYFX010000558.1 GCA_025359585.1 Rhizobacter sp.
AGCCGGCTGGGCCACCAACTCGAACGGCCGCGGCATGAATGCCGAACACGCCTCGCAGGAGTTGCAGGACTTGTATTACCACGACCTGATGGCGTGGACGCGGCCGGCCGGCATTCTGACCTTCGTCTTCGAGGCCTTCGACGAGCCGTGGAAAGGCTCGTCCGACCCGCTTGAGCCCGAAAAGCACTGGGGCCTGTTCACAGTCGATCGACAACCGAAGCGGGTGATGCAAAGCCTCTACCCGGAACGGGTCGGAAGCACCGAACCCTGACGCATGACCGCCTCCCTAGAAGCCGACGGCTTCCACCTCACCGGGTTCAATGAAGCCCGGCCGTTCTCGAGCTTCCTGCCCGGCATCGCTGGCGAGTACGGCAAGCCGATGTGGGTTTTCTACACAAACCGGGGTCAGTGCATCGCCAGCTTCGGGGTGCGCGACCGCAACGGCGCAATGCTCGAGTTCCAGCCCGCCAACAAGGCCTACGCACTAACACCACTGCTCGGCTTTCGCAGCTTCTTCAGGATCGCCGGCCGCGCCGGCGCGGTGCTGCACGAACCGTTTCTCGCCGACCCTGCGGGCGGCATAACGCAGCGCCTGTGCGTGCGCGCCGAAGAGATCGAGATCGAAGAGTTGCACCCCGCCTTGGGCCTGCGCATGCGCGTCGTCTACTTCACGGTGCCGGGCGAGAACCTGCCGGTGCTGGCGCGGCAGGTCACGCTGCAAAACACCGGCCCGCAGGCCTTGCGTGCCGACGTGCTGGACGGCCTGCCGCAGATCGTGCCCTGGGGGCTCGAAGAGAAGCTGCTCAAGCAGCTTTCGCGCACAATGGAGGCCTTCGCCGAGGTGCGTCATGCGGACGAGGCGCTGCCCTTCTTCAGGCTCAAGGTCGAGCCTTCCGACAAGCCCGAGCTGCAGTGGATCGACGGCGGCTTCTTCGCCTTCACGCTGCGCGAGGGCGAGCCCGTTCCGGTGCTGGCCGACCCCGATCTCGTCTTCGGATCGGACACCAGCCTGCGCACGCCGCTGCCCTTTGCACGCGGCGATCGCATGGACCCGCAGGCCGGCCGCAACGAGACGCTGACCGGGTGCGCCTTTGCCAGTTTGTCGATCGCGCTTGAACCTGGGGCGTCAACCGGCTGGACCTCGTACTTCGGCCAGGCCCCCGATTGGGAAACCGCGCGCGGCTTCAGGGAACGGGTTGCTCAGGAGGCCTTGTACGTCAGCCGCAAGCGCCATCAAAACACCGAACTGATCTCGACCCTGAGCGCGCGCTTCGCCCTGATCGCCGGCCCTGCGCAACTCGACCCCTACACACGCCAGGCCTTCCTCGACAACACGCTTCGCGGCGGGCAGCCCGTGGTGATCAAGGGCCCGCTTGGGCCGCGCGTGTTTCACGCCTTCACACGCAAGCACGGTGACATGGAGCGCGACTACAACGTGTTCGAAATCGCGCCGACCTACTGGTCACAAGGCAACGCCAACTTCCGCGACGTGAACCAGAACCGGCGCTCGGAGAATTTCACCTTCGCCGGGGTTGGTGCATCGAATATCGAGACCTTCTTCGGCCTGATCCAGTTCGACGGCAACAACCCGCTGGTCATCCAGGCCGAGAAGTTCCGCGTACCGCCCGACCAGTTGGCGCTGCTGTGGCAACACTGGCCTGCCGGCAACACGCCCGCTTGGGCAAGCTTCCTGGCGCAGCCCTTCAGCCCGGGGCAGTTGCTCGAAGCGCTGGTCGAGACAGGTGCCACGCCGCAGAGTGTCCGCCCCTGGTTCGACTGCGTCCTGGGCCGGGCGGACAAGGTTCAGGCTGCCGCTCACGGTGAGGGTTACTGGGTCGACCACTGGATCTACAACCTCGACCTGATCGACAGTTATGCCGCGCTGTACCCGGACCGGCTGCGCAGCTTGTTGGTTGAACGAGCCGACTTCAGCTACTTCGACAACGAGCACGTCGTGCAGCCGCGCGACCAGAAGTACGTGCTTCGCGAGGACGGCTCGGTGCGCCAGTTGCACGCCGTGGTTCGAGACGCCGACAAGGCCAGCCGAATCGCCCAGCGAACCGAGCAACCCCATGCGATGCGCGCCGCGCACGGGCTGGGCTCGATCTACCGAACCACGCTGCTGGCCAAGACCCTGAACCTGCTGGCGATCAAGGCTTCACTGCTCGATCCTTGTGGCATCGGCCTGGAAATGGAAGCGGAAAAACCGGGCTGGTGCGACGCGCTCAACGGCCTGCCGGGGCTGATGGGATCTTCGACGCACGAGGCCTTTGCGCTGCAGCGCTGGGTCGCCCTCGCGCGGCGCACGGTGCGAGACTTTCTTTCGCCCAAGGGCGCATTGTTGGTGGCGGTGGAGGTCGCTTCCTTCGTGCGTTCGCTGAGCGCGATTCTGGCGTGCGCCGACACCCAGGGTTTCTTCCCCACCTGGCAGAAGCTGGCAACACGCCGCGAGGCCTTCAGGGCCGAAACGCGCCTTGGTGTGGCCGGTGAAGAGGTCGACCTGCCAGCCACCGAAATCCTGCAATTCCTGGGCTTGGTGGAAGGCGTGCTGACGCGTGGTCTGGCCCGCGCTGTCGACAGCACGGGCCTGCCGATCAGCTACTACACCCACGAGGTCGCCGAGTACAACGTGCTCCCCCGCGCAGCGCCGCACGCCGAGGACGAACCAGCGCCAGTGTTTGTGCAAGCCCGGCGCTTCATCCAGAAGCCTGTCGCGGCTTTCCTCGAAGGCGCGGTGCACGCGCTGCGATCGAGCGAAGATGCCGCGCAGGCGCAAGCGCTTTACCGCGCGGTGCGCGAGTCATCGCTCTACGACGCCCAGCTCGGCATGTACCGTGTCAACGCACCACTCGACGCCGAGAGCTTCGAGATCGGACGCAGCAGAGTCTTCTCGCCGGGGTGGCTGGAGAACGAATCCATCTTTCTGCACATGCACTACAAGTTCATGCTCGAGACCCTGCGCAGCGGCCTGGCCGATGAGTTCTACGCTGACCTGCAGCGCGGGCTCGTCGCCTTCCACTCGCCCGAGGTCTACGGGCGCTCACCGCTGGAGAACTCGTCCTTCATCGCCAGCAGCCGCTTCCCCGACCCCAAGGTGCATGGTGTCGGCTTCGTGGCACGGCTCAGTGGCGCAACAGCCGAATGGATCAGCATGGTGCTGCACATGGGGCTGGGAGCCCACCCGTTCCGGGTCGTTGACGGTGCGCTGCGTTTCGAACCGCGGCCCACACTGGCCGAATGGCTGTTCACGAAGCAGCCGTCGGCGGGCTTCGACGCCGACAGCTTCGGGTTCCGCTTGTTTGGGCAGACATGGATGGTCTATGCCAACCCGAAGCGAGGCTCCAGCTTTGGCCGCGACGCGGTAGCCCCGATGTCGTTCGAGCTGCGCTACGCCGACGGCACGCTGCACACGCATGCGGGCAGCTGGCTTCCAGCCGACCGGGCCATGGACCTGCGAGACGGCAAGCTGCTCAGCGTGGTGATCGACCTCGATCGGGCCGACAAGTAGGGCGGTGCTGAAGCGGGACGCGGCGAGATTTATCTGCCGCCAAGATCGGGGTCGGTGTCAGATGACGGGTTTGTCTCGCACGGTCATTGGATGAAAGAAACAGAAGACATCGAGCGCCGCCGAGGCTTCCTGCGGCTTTGCGGGCTTCCGGTACAGCAGGGCCATCAAGGGCTCGAGTTGCGCCTGGGACGCTACCAGACTCCACGCGTTCATCGTCGCTCCGCATCATTCACTGCCCGACAAGGTGTGCCGTTCTCGGGTGTTACGGATGCGAAGCAGCGCGCTGACCTGATCGCCTATTTGCAGATACCTCGCCAACGCCTTCTCAATACGAGTACTCGAAACGCAGCTGCAACATCCAAACATTCGCCGAGGATGGATCGGTGTTCGGATTCGTG
>JANYFX010000616.1 GCA_025359585.1 Rhizobacter sp.
GCCGCGCGCTCGACCTCGACCAGGCAGTCGTAGAACGACGGCGCGCGGCCCATGTCGGTCAGGCGCTGGTGCGTCAGCTCGTTCACGTTGGTGCCGTCCAGGCCGTACTTGCGCCACCACACGCCCAGCCCGTTGACCACGCCAGGCCGCGCGCGCGGGCTGACGACGGCCTTGCACAGGTAGCTGCCCCGGTCGTTGAAGACGCGCACCATTTGCCCGCTCGTGATGCCGCGCTGGCGCGCGTCGGCCGCGTCGATTTCGAGGATCGGCTCGCCTTCGATGTCACGCAGGCTCTTGACGTTGACGAAGCTGGAGTTGAGGAAGTTGCGCGCCGGCGGCGAGATCATCGCGAGCGGATAACGCCGCGCGAGTTCGGGCGCACTGGTCCGCGACTCGTAGTTCGGCACGTGGTCGGGCACACCGTAGGCGGCAGAGTCGATCAGACACTTGCCGCTCGGGCTCGGGAAAGCGCCGTGCGCGAACGGTGCGTCGGGCAAGGGCAGCTTGACCCACCCCTGCGCACGCAGCGCGTCGAAGTCGACCTGCTCGTTGAACGCAGTGCGCGCGAGGGTCTCGTCGCTGTCGATGAAACACGGCTCGGTGAAACCCAGCCGCGCCGCCAGCTCGCGAAAGATCTGCGTGTTGGCCTTGGCCTCGCCCAGCGGCGCCACCGCTGGTTCGTTGAACACCACGCAGGTGTGACCGTAGCTCGTGTGCACGTCGAGGTGTTCGAGCTGCGTGGTGGCCGGCAGAACGTAGTCGGCGTGGTCCGCGGTGTCGGTCATGAAGTGTTCGAGCACGACCGTGAACAGGTCTTCACGGGCGAAGCCGCGCACGACCTTGCCCGACTCGGGCGCCACCGCCACCGGGTTGCTGTTGTAGACGATCAACGCCTCGATCTTCGGGCCGAACGTGGCCGACGATTCGCGCAGCAGGTCGTCGCCGATCGTGCTCATGTTGATCGTGCGCGGCCGGCGGCCGGCCAACAGGTCGGGCCGCTGCAACGCGGCGTCGTTGCGCACCCCTTTGAACCAGCCCGAGCTCGACAACAGCACGCCGCCGGCGCGGTGCCGCCACGCGCCCACCAGGCACGGCAGGATCGCGATCAGCCTGGCCGCGTTGCCACCACCGCGCACGCGCTGCATGCCGTAGTTGAGGCGGATCGCGGCGGGCTTGGTGGTTCCATACGCACGCGCGAGTTCGCGCACTTCGTCGGCCGTGATCCCGCAGACCTGCGCCACGCGCTCGGGCGGCCACTGCATGGCCCGCTCGCGCAGCGCTGGCCAGCCTTCGGTGTGCTGCGCGATGTAGTCGTGGTCGAGCCAGTCGTTGGTGATCAGCTCGTGCATCAGGCCGAGCGCCAGCGCGCCGTCGGTGCCCGGCAACAAGGCGATGTGCTGATGGCACTTGTCGGCGGTCTCGGTCTTGCGCGGGTCGATGCAGATCAGCTTCGCGCCGTTGCGCTTGGCGGCCTGCGCGAAGGTCCAGAAGTGCAGGTTCGAGGCGATCGAGTTGCTGCCCCAGATCACGATCAGCTGGCTCTCGGCATAAAACTCCAGGTGCATGCCGACCTTGCCGCCGTAGGTCGCGACCAACGCTTCGCCACCCGCGCTGGAGCAGATCGTGCGGTCCAGCAAAGACGCGCCGAGCTTGTTGAAAAAACGCGCTGCCATGCTCTCGCTTTGCACCAGTCCCATGGTGCCGGCGTAGCTGTACGGGACGATGGCCTGCGGGTCGCGCGCCGCGATCGTGGCCAGGCGCTCGCCGATGTCGGCGAGCGCTGTTTCCCAACTCACAGGCTCGAAGCGGCCGAGGCCTTTGGGGCCGACACGCCGCATCGGAAACAACACCCGCTCGGGGTGATAAGTGCGCTCCGGGTAGCGCGAGACCTTGGTGCACAAGGCGCCGTGCGTGGGCGGGTGATCGGGGTCGCCCTGAACCTTGACGACACGTCCGTCCTGCACGGTGACGCGCATCGCGCAGGTGTCGGGGCAATCGTGAGGGCAGGCCGCACGGGTGATGACTGTGCTCATGGGTGAACTATTGCACAGCCACCGCCGTTGCATCGGCGCACGCCAGCGTCTTCGGGCTGACGGCTCGCAGACCCGCCCTTATCCTACCTTCGGGTCGGAAAAGTGGTCCGGAAGACTGCGGGCCGTCGCGCCCAGGGGAGCGCATCAACGCACCCGAGTCGACCCGCAACTCCGTTGGAAAACACCATGAATCGTCGTGACATCATCAAGCGCTTCGCCGCTTCGAGTGCCTTGCTGGCCTTGCCGGCACTGGCCCAGAACAACCGCATCGTGCTCGGCCAGTCGGCCGCGTTCAGCGGCCCGGCGGCGCAGCTCGGCATCCAGATGAACATGGGCGCGCGCATCGCCTTCAATGCCATCAACGCGGCCGGTGGCATCAACGGCGCCACCATCGAGCTGCGCACGCTCGACGACGGCTACGAGCCCGACCGCTGCAAGGCCAACACCGAAAAATTCATCAAGGACGACGTGTTCGGCCTGTTCGGCTACGTCGGCACGCCGACCTGCCTGGCGGCGCTGCCGCTGGTGGTCGACGCCAAGACCCCGTTCTTCGGCCCGTTCACCGGCGCCGAGGCGCTGCGCGAGCCCTTCCACCGACCCGTGTTTCACCTGCGTGCGTCGTACTACGACGAGACCGGACTGATCGTCAAACAGCTGACCTCGCTGGGCCTGAAGAAGATCGCCGTTTTCTACCAGAACGACGCTTACGGCAAGGCCGGCCTCGAAGGCGTGAAACGCGCGCTGAAAGCACTGAACCTGGAGCCGGTGGCGCTCGGCACCGTCGAGCGCAACACCGTCGCCGTATCGCAGGCCGTGAAAGACATCGCCGCAAGCAGCCCCGACGCGGTGGTGCAGATCAGCGCCTACAAATCCTGCGCCGCGTTCATCCGCGAAGCGCGCAAGGCCGGTTATGGCGGCACCTTCTTCAACGTGTCCTTCGTCGGCACGCAGGCGCTGGCCGACGAACTCGGCAAGGAGGGTCGCGGCATCATGGTCAGCCAGGTGATGCCGTTCCCGTTCTCGACCACGACCGCGATCTCGCGCGAGTACCTCGACGCGGTGCACAAGGCCGGTGCCGACGCGACACCGAACTATTCGAGCATGGAAGGTTATCTGGCGGCCAAGGTGCTCGCCGAAGGCCTCAAGCGCGCCGGGCGCAACCCCTCGCGTGAAGCCCTGATCAACGGCCTGGAGTCGATCCAGAACGCGAGCTTCGGTGGCTTCAGCGTGAACTTCGGGCCGAAGGAACACGTGGCCTCGCGCTACGTCGACCTGTCGATGCTGACCGAAGACGGCAAGGTCAGGCGCTGAGCAGCGCTCGCCGATTCAGGGCGCTTTCGCGGCCTTCCACTTCTCGACCGCCGCCATCGTTTTCTTCACGTGCTCGTCGGGGTTCGAGCTGGAATAAACGTAGAGCACCTTGCCCTGCGGGCTGATCACGTAGGAGATGCGGTCGGCCATTTCCAGGCCACGCATCATCGCGGCGTCGTAGCGCTTGGTGATGCGCCCACCGGCGTCGGCCAGCACCGCGAACTTGTCGCGGCAGGCTTCGGTCGAGAACTTCTGCAGCGTCTTGATGTCGTCGTTCGACATGCCCACCACGGTGGCGCCGAGCGTGTTGAACTTCGGCGTGGCTTCGGCGAAGTCGTGGGCCTCGGCGGTGCAGCCCGACGTGAACGCCGCCGGGTAGAAGTACAGCACCACCGGGCCTTTCTTCAGCGACTCGGCCAGCGAAAAGCTGAAGGGCTTGCCACCGAGCGCGCCGGGCACGGTGAAGTCGGGTGCAGCGTCACCGACCGCGAGCGCAGCCGAGGCGTTCGCGCCGAGCAGCGCGAGCGCCAGGGCGGCGGTGGTGTTTTTCCAGTTCATTCGGCCATGCATCGAAGGCTCCGTCGGCAGCGTTGTTTCGGCGGGGATCCTGACACAAGCGTTGAATCGTCGGCGACCCGCCCCCGATCAACCGCGCCGCGCACATGGGCGGCAGCGAACTCTGCTTACGAACGAACCCGAGCGCCCTTGGGTTCGGTGCTGCGGCGTGCGACCTTGGTCCCGTCTTCGCCGACCGAGCTGCCGACCACGAAGGCATGCGGTTGGCTCCATTCGCTGGAAGCCTTGCCGAAGACGAGGTCCGTGGTGCGAACACGGCCTTCGGTGAGTTGCACATAGCCCTGCGGCAGATTGGGGTGGCTGGTGGTCAAGGTCATTGGTGATTTCACGTGTGCGGGAGAGTGATTGTCTCCTACATCGGCGCACGGGCTTTCGCGCCGCGCACAACACACCGGATCACTTCTTTTTCGCGAGGCAATTGAGCGGCAGGAACTTGTCGGGCACGCTGGTCCGGTCGGTGCCTTTCGCCGTCATCTTCTCGACCGCTTCCGCGTGGCCGCAGACCCAGGCCAGCGGCACGATGGGTGCATCTTCCACGACAGCAGGGCGCAGCGTGAGCAGCTTGCCTTTGATGGCGGTGTTGGCGCGGTTGCCGAAGCTCACGTGGATCGCTCCGGCCTCGACGCTGACCGAGCTCACCAGGTTGCCGACGATCTTCTCGGCTGCAGGCAGCGCAGCGCCGGCGTTGTCGGCCGGCAGCGTGTGCGTGAGAGCCCACATCGCCGCGACCGGCGCCTTGGCGATGTCGGCGATCTTCATCGCCTCGACGATCTGGTCGCGCACCAATTTGTCCTGGATGCTCGGCACCGCGATCGTCGCCAGAATCGCGATGACGGCCAGCACCATGACCAGCTCGACGAGGGTAAAGCCGTGGCGGATTTTTTTCATTCGAGGCATTCTTCGTGGCCGCTTATTCTGCGGCATGAATACTGCAAGCCCGCAGCGCCCACGTGGCTGGTGGCCGGCGGGTAAACTGATTTCGACATTGCACGCCCACACAAGGAAGCTCGCCATGCGTTTGATCGAATCCATCCTCGCCGACGCAGCCGCCATCGCGGTGGTGCGACGTGACATCCACGCCCACCCCGAGCTGTGCTTCGAAGAAAAGCGCACCTCCGACGTGATCGCCAAACAGCTCACCGACTGGGGTATTCCGATCCACCGCGGCATGGGCACGACGGGCATCGTCGCGATCCTCAAGAACGGCACGAGCACACGCGCCGTCGGCCTTCGCGCCGACATCGACGCCTTGCCGATGACCGAGAAAAACACCTTCCCGCACGCCAGCCAGCACGCCGGCAAGATGCACGCCTGCGGCCACGACGGCCACACCGCGATGCTGCTGGCCGCGGCCAAGCACTTGAGCAAACACCGCAACTACGACGGCACCGTCTACCTGGTGTTCCAGCCGGCCGAAGAAGGCGGCGGCGGCGCGCGCGAGATGATCAAGGACGGCCTGTTCGAGAAGTTCCCCATGGAAGCGATGTTCGGTGCGCACAACTGGCCCGGCATGGCGGTCGGCCAGTTCGCGCTGAAGAGCGGGCCGTGTTTTGCGAGCAGCAACGAATTCAGGATCGTGATCCGCGGCAAGGGCTCGCACGCCGCCATGCCGCACCTGGGTGTCGACCCGGTGCCGGTGGCCTGCCAGCTGGTGCAGGCCTTCCAGACCATCATCAGCCGCAACAAACGCCCGATTGATGCCGGCGTGATCTCGGTGACGATGATCCACACCGGCGAGGCCACCAACGTGGTGCCCGACAGCTGCGAAATTCAGGGCACGGTGCGCACCTTCACGCTCGAAGTGCTCGACCTGATCGAGCGCCGCATGAAAGAGATCAGCG
>JANYFX010000643.1 GCA_025359585.1 Rhizobacter sp.
CCATGGTCTCGAACCCCCACGTCATTCTTCACCTCGGGCTCGGGTCGTTCCACCGCGCGCACCAGGCGGTCTACCTGCAGCGGCTGATCGACCAGGGTGACAGCTCGTGGGTGCTGGCCGGCGGCAATCTGCGCCCCGACATGGCCGACACGATCGCGGCGCTGCAGAAGCAGGGCGGGGCCTACACGCTGGAGACGGTGTCGCCGGCCGGCGAGCGCCACTACGAGCGCATCACGGCGATTCGCCAGATCGTGCCTTACGAGCCCTCGCTTGCGGGCCTGATTTCGCTCGGCGCCGAAGCCAACACCCGAATCATTTCGTTCACCGTGACCGAGGCGGGCTACTACCTAGACAGCGACAACCGTTTGGAGACGAGCTACCCCGAGCTCGCGTCCGACCTCGCGGGCAAGACGCGCGGCACGATCTACGGCGCGCTCGCCGCGATCCTGGCTGAGCGCATGAAACGCGGCGGTGGCCCGGTCACGCTGCTGAACTGCGACAACCTGCGCAGCAACGGTGAACGGTTCCAGGCCGGCTTCACCGACTTCCTGACGCGGCGTGGTGAGAAGGCCTTGCTCGACTGGGTGCACGAGAACACCAGCACGCCGAACGACATGGTTGACCGCATCACCCCGCGCCCGCTGCCCGACGTGGCGCTGCGCGTGAAGGCTGCGACCGGCATTGACGACGGCGCGCCGGTGATGGGAGAAAAATTCATCCAGTGGGTCATCGAAGACCACTTCATCAACGGCCGCCCCGCGTGGGAGCGGGCCGGTGCCGAGATGGTGGCCTCGGTGCTGCCGTATGAAGAAGCGAAGATCCGCATCCTCAATTCGAGCCACAGTTGTTTTGCCTGGGCCGGCACGCTGCTCGGTCTGCAGTACATCCACGAAGGCGTTGCACACGCTGCGATCCGCAAGATGGCGTTCGACTACGTCACCGACGACGTGATGCCTTCGCTGCACGCTTCGATGAATCCGTATCCGCTCGACCTGGCCGCTTACCGCGACGTGGTGATCGACCGCTTCAGCAACCCGCATCTGCAGGACACCAACCAGCGTGTCGCGATGGACGGCTTCGCGAAGATCCCCGGCTTCCTGTGGCCGACGCTGCAGGAGTGTCTGGCGCGTGACGCCTCGATCATGAAGACCGCCAAGCTGCCGGCGCTGTTCTTCGAATTCCTCGGCCGCTGGCACCGGAGCGAGCTGACCTACACGTACCACGACCAGGGCATGGACGCTGCGGCCGCGCACGCGCTGTTCGACACGCCCGACCCGCTGGCCGCCTTCTGCCGCGACAGGGTCTTGTGGGGGCCGCTGGCCGGCAACGAGCGGCTGACCGCAGCGCTCACGGCGGCACATCACGAAGTACTGCAATTCCTTCAGGAGAACGGCCGTGGCTGACCAACTCGCATCGACCCACGCGCTCATCACCGGGGCGGGTGGCGGTATCGGTCTGGCCGTGACGAAGGCCTATCTCGAAGAAGGTGCGAGTTGCAGCGCCGCCGACATCGCGGCCACACCTTCGGCCGAGTTGCAGGCACTGATTACGCGCCACCCACAGAAACTGCATTACGTCGGCGCCGATGTGGCGAAGGCCGACGGTGTGGCGGCGATGGTCGCTGCCGCGCGCGCACGCTTCGGGACCATCACGGTGCTCTTCAACAACGCGGCGGTGTTCGACCTCGCGCCGCTGCTCGAAGCCGATGAGCGCAGCTACCAGCGCATCTTCGATGTGAATGTGAAGGGCATGTTCTTCACGATGCAGGCGGTCCTGAAACAGATGGTCGAGAGTGGCGCGAAAGGCAGCATCATCAACCTCGCCTCGCAGGCTGGTCGCCGCGGCGAAGCGCTGGTCGCACACTACTGCGCGAGCAAGGCCGCGGTCATCAGCTACACGCAATCGGCGGCGCTGGCGATGGCGCCGCACGGCATCCGCGTCAACGGCATTTCGCCGGGCGTGGTCGACACGCCGATGTGGGCGCATGTCGACGCGCTGTTCGCCAAGGCCGAAGGGCTGCAAATCGGCGAGAAGAAGAAGGCCGTTGGTCTCGCGGTTCCGCTCGGCCGCATGGGCCTGCCGGAAGACATCGCTGGCGCGGCGGTCTTTCTGGCGAGCGCCGCGTCGGCCTACATCACCGCGCAGACGCTGAACGTGGACGGCGGCAACGTGATGAGCTGAGAATGGCGCGATGAAAGCGCTGTGCAGCACCTTGGCATGAACCTCAAACGATCCCGCACCCCCGAGCTCGAACACGACTTCGTTCGTGACGCGACACTCGGCTACGAGCCTGAAGGCAGCTACGGCTACGTGCGCTGTCTGGAGCACGGCTTTCCGAACCCGCTGGTGCGCTGGCACTACCACGAAGAGTACGAACTGCACCTGATCGTGCAGACCCACGGCAAGGTCTTCGTCGGCGACTACATCGGCCACTTCGAGCCCGGGCATCTGGT
>JANYFX010000663.1 GCA_025359585.1 Rhizobacter sp.
CATTCGGGTCGGTATCGAAGCCGCTATCTCGGTAAAGCAAAATTCGAACTCGATCGTTGAAGCGATTTCAGCTGAAGATATCGGCAAGCTGCCAGACAACAGTATTGCCGAATCGATTGCGCGTTTGCCAGGCTTGGCTGCGCAGCGCGTTGCGGGTCGCGCGCAAGTGATCAGTGTGCGGGGTTTATCACCTGATTTTGCAACGACGCTTCTTAATGGTCGTGAGCAGGTTTCGACGGGTGATAATCGCAGCGTTGAATTTGATCAGTACCCTTCTGAGTTGCTGAGTGGCGTAACGGTCTATAAAACACCAGATGCTGGCTTGGTGGGCCAAGGTCTGTCTGGCACACTCGATCTGCAAACAGTTCGTCCTCTGGCATTCAGCACACGTACCTTGACTGCCAATTTCCGCAGTGAAAAAAATTCACTGGGTTCTATTGCGAACGCAAAGGCAACTGGCAATCGCTTCAGCGCAACCTATATTGATCAATCCGCTGATCGCACATTTGGTGTGGCGCTCGGTTATGCGCATTTGGAATCCCCCATTCTTGAAAATCAGGTTGGCCTTTATGAACCGTGGAAAACGGATAGTCGGCCAGGCGTGCCAGCAGGAACATACATTACCGACGGTATTAAATCACTGGCACGTAGCGGCATAAATAAACGTGACGGGTTTATGGGCGTTTTGGAGTTCAAGCCGTCTAAACAATGGACTTCAACAATTGATGCTTATTATTCCAAGTTCAAGAAGGAAGATACTTCAAACCAGTTTGAAGCAAATCTTGGCAACTATAATGGCGGCTTCAACCCAGGGCTGTTGTACACATCTACAACCATCAACAGCAACAACGTTCTCACAGGTGGTGTAGCGACGGGTCTTTACCCGCTCGTGCGTGGCATCTATACCAAAGACGACGATACGATCAATGCGTTAGGCTGGAACAACAAATTTCAATTTGAAAACTTCAAGCTTGTCGCTGACGTGAACTACTCAAAAGCTAAAAAAGATGAGCTTAGCTTAGAGAACAATTTGCAGCTTGCACGTTTTTCATCAACGAGTGCCCCATTGGACTCTCTAACGTTGAATTGGGCAAACGGTGGTTTCCCGACGCTTCGTCCCGGTTTGAACTATAGCGATCCTACAAAGTTGTATGTTGATAACACGATTTATGGTTCTGGCTATGGCAAAACACCGAAAGTGGAAGACGAGTTGAAAGGTTACAAGTTAGTAGCAACTATTCCAATTCCGTCGACCATGTCTGCTTTCTTTTCAGATGTCGACTTGGGTCTTAACTACGCAGAGCGCACGAAGAAAAAGCGTCAGCCTGAAGGTGCTATCAATTTGAAAGCTGGCCCCACAACGGTTGCGAGCGATCTGCAATATACGCCAGTCAACTTAGGCTTTTCAGGTACAGGAATCATCCCGGCTTGGAACGTGCCAGGTGTGGTTTCCAGATACATGGTGTTTGCGCCAACGGATACATTGAGCTACTTGATTTCAAAGGGCTGGGATGTAACCGAGAAAATTACCACCAGTTTTGCCAAAGCCAATATCGATGGTCAGTGGGGTTCTGTAGGGGTGCGCGGCAACATCGGCGTGCAGATTCAAAATACAGACCAATCGTCAGCGTCAAATTACTATGACGGCACTGCGCCAGCTGGTAGCCAAGTCAAGCCAGTTACAGATGGCAAAACTTATACCGATGTGTTGCCTAGCTTGAACCTGGCATTAGGCTTGAGCGACGAGCAGACAATTCGTATTGCCCTTGCCAAACAGTTGGCTCGCCCACGCGTGGATCAACTGCGCTCAGCACTTGACTTTGGCGTTGATACTGCAACCTTTAAGCCCGGTGGTGGTGGCGGAAATGCGAAACTTGATCCTTGGCGTGCCAATGCTTTTGATATCTCGTATGAAAAATACTTTGGTAATAAAGCCTACTTTGCAGTCGCGGGCTTTTATAAAGACTTGAGAACGTATATTTACACGCAGTCCAAGGATTACGATTTTTCAAAGTTCACGCCCGGCACAATAGCAAAAACCAATATTGGGCAATACAATGCTCCATATAATGGTCAAGGTGGAACGCTAAGTGGTACCGAATTGTCGGTTTCGCTGCCATTAAGCATGGTTTCCCCAATGTTGGACGGCTTTGGATTTGTCGGTAGTGCCAGCTTCAGCAACAGCAAGATCAAGATTCAAGATCCAAACAGTAATGTTGGCGCAGATATTCCGCTGCCAGGGTTGTCTAAGAAAGTTACCAATTTGACTGCCTATTACGAGAAAGCAGGTTTCTCTGCTCGCGTCAGTCAGCGTAAACGTGATGACTTTGTGGGTGAGATCGCCAATTTTGCGAATGACCGTACGCTGCGCTACGTTGTTGGAGAAAGCATCATCGACGCACAAATCGGTTATTCATTTGGTGAAGGTATGTTTAAGGGACTAAGCTTGTTGCTACAAGCCAACAATCTTAACAACACGCCCTATCAAACCTATGCTGGCAGCAGAGATAAACCATATGAATACATCAAATATGGTCGCACAGTCATATTCGGCTTGAGTTATAAACTGTAATGCAGCGTAAATGAAGTAAAGCCCTTGCCAGAATCTGGCAAGGGCTTTTTATTTGGTGCATGAGAGTGAAATAGATGGTATTCGCAACTGCAATATAAACCTGCGCATACGACGCTTTCTTCGCTGCTCACCCCGACTTCTTTGGGGATCGCGATGATCTGACTGTCGGTATATTTCGATTTCTTCATTTTGTAGAGTCTCCATTGAGTTGAAATTCCCTACTAAAAACTGTCTCAGAAAAAGTGTGGGTTACATACTATTGATCAGGCACGAGTTATTCATGAGGCGGCGTAAGCGACTTTTGGAGGGTGTCCTAGATTTTGTGTTTATTGATTTTGCTAGTCTTGGTTGAACTGCTTTTCAAAACGGATCATAAACTGACTCATCGCCTGTTTCCAATTCTGGATTGGCATCGTCCAGCGTTGGCTGATATTGCGTAGGCCCA
>JANYFX010000677.1 GCA_025359585.1 Rhizobacter sp.
GAAGGCTTTGGTCCGGGCGGTGTCGGTCGTCACGCGGGCGATGATAGGGCCGCGCTCAGCGCGCCCGCAGCGCCGATGCGATGCACCACTGCGCGAGCCAGTAGGTCAGCAAGATCCACAGCGACGCGAGTGGCAGCGGCAGCGCGAATTTGTTGATCGCGAGCAGGCTGTCGGAGGCCATGAACAGCACGCCGCCGAGCCCGGCGAAGCGCGCCAGCGACGCGTCGGACGCGCGCGTCGCAACACTGCTGCGCCACCACACCAGCGCCTGCGCCGCCATCGTGGCCAGGCACACCACGTAGGCCACGACCGGCACGCGCAAGGCCCCGGGAACGCCGGGCCACAGCGCCGACAGGATCGCTGCGGCCACGAGCGCGTACAGCCCGAAGACCCACGGTTTCGCTGCCAGCCGCGCCGGCACGCAGAACGCGGCGATGTAGGCCAGGTGCGCGAGCAGGAAGGCGACGAGCCCCGGCAGGAAACCTTCTTTCGGCCAGAGCAGGAAGATGTCGCCCGCGAGCGAGAGGATCAGGCCGAGACGGATCAGACGCCGCTGCTTCGGCGCGTTGGCACCGCGCGGCCACGCGTAACCGATGATCAGCAGCGTGGTCAGCGGCTTGAACACGAAGCCGAGCACGGCGGGCAAAGCGCCGATGAACGACAGGATCGCCGCCGCGCCGCTGACTGCGGCCAGCAGGGGCCAGGCGCGGCGCAGGCGGGTCGTGGTTTCGGGTGGGTTCACGGGGCGGTCTCGCGGGTTCGATGCAGGCCGCGAATTTGCCACAGTGCAGCGGCGCGGCGCCGCTGCAACGACTCTTACGTGAAGAGATCGGGTGCGGGCACCGATCGTGCTCATTGCCCCGGCACACTTGTGCCCACCCCGGCTTCGCCCATGCGCGCGATTTGCACTGGGCCCTGCAGACAAATCTGGTCACTCCCGAGCGCAAGCCATGACACGAAACGCCAATGTTGAAAGCAGACGAATCATGAAGCCTGACAACACCACGGCGCTGCGCAACGCGACTGCCCTGCTTGGCATCGCAGCGCTGATGGCGGCTTGCGGCGGCGGGTCGGGCAACGAGGCGCCGGTCGCGACAGCGCCCGCACCGGCGCCAACGCCTGCACCTGCTCCCACGCCATCACCAACTCCTGCGCCGAGCCCGGCGCCGACTCCTGCACCCGCGCCTGCTCCCGCCCCCACGCCAGCACCGGCGCCCTCGCCGGCACCGAGCCCTGCTCCTGCTCCTGCTCCCACACCGGCGCCCTCGCCAACCCCCGCACCCGCACCCACGACCGCCACCACCCGCGACGCCGTGCGGCTGGCCGACCAGGGCAGCTTCGGCCCGACCGAAGCGCTGGTGACGAGCATCAGGGCCCAGGGCGCCACGGCCTGGATCAGCGCGCAGATGGCGCTGAAAACCTCGAGCTACACCAGCGGCCAGGGCGGCGCCGTGCACCAATACACCGGCGCCGGCAACTTCTGCGATGGCAAGGGCGACAACTGCTGGCGCGACTGGTCTTCGACCCAGCCGCTGGTCTGGGACTTCTACCGCAACGCCGTCTCGCAGCCCGACCAATTGCGCCAGCGCGTGGCCTTCGCGTTGCAGCAGATCGTGGTCATCAACAACCTCGAAGTCGACGGCACCTACGGCTTTCGCCTCTACTACAACAACCTGCTCGACAACGCTTTCGGCAACTACCGCCAGGTGCTGAAGAAGGTTGCCCTGTCGCCGGTGATGGGCGACTTCCTGAACAACGCCAACAACGACAAGGCCGCGCCGAACGAAAACTTCGCCCGCGAACTGCTGCAGTTGTTTGCGGTCGGTACCTGCGAGCTCAACACCGACGGCAGCCTGAAGGGCGGCGCGTGCAGCGCCAACTACAGCAACGACGTGGTGCGCTCGTATGCCTACGCACTGACCGGCTGGACCTACCCGAGCGGCGGCGCCACGTCGTACGGCTGCTGGCCGGCCGGGATGAACTGCCGCTACTACGGCGGCGACATGATCCCGGTAGCGAGCTTTCACGACACCGCCGCGCGCACGCTGATGTCGGGCGTGACGGTGGCCGCTGGCACGGCCGCCCCGGCCGCGCTCGAAGCTGTGCTCGACAGCCTGATGGCGCACCCGAGCATGGCGCCGTTCATCGGCAAGCAGCTGATCCAGCACCTGGTGGGCAGCAACCCTTCGCCGGCCTACGTGGCGCGTGTGGCCAGCGCGTTCACGACCGGCAAATACGGCGCCTTCGGCACTGGCCAGAAGGGTGACCTCGCCGCCACCGTGGCCGCGGTGCTGCTCGACGCCGAAGCACGCGGCGACACGGTGACCCGCAGCGCCGGCAAGCTGCGCGAGCCGGCCCACATGTTCGCCGGTGTGTTGCGCGCACTGAACGGCAAGACCGACGGCGACGCGCTCGCCTGGTGGTGGGGCGAGAGCCTGCGCCAGCATGTGTTCCGCCCGCCTTCGGTCTTCAACTACTACCCGCCCGACTACCCGGTGCCGGGCACCACGCTGGTCGGGCCGACCTTCGGCATCCACAGCGCCAATGCCGCGCTCGAGCGCATGAATTACCTGACCTACCTGCTCGACTGGGGCGGCTCCACACCCGACGCGAACGTGCCGAACGCACTCGGCACCAGCGTCGACACGAGCAGCTTCCTGAGCGACGCCGCCGACGCCGCCAAGCTGGTCGATCGCCTGTCGATGCTGGCGCTCGGCCAGGCGCTGCCGAGCGGGCCGCGCACCGAGGTGATCAAGGCCGTGTCGTGGTGGACCGCAAGCACCGACGCCACCAACTGGCAGAAGAACCGCGTGAAAACGGCGGCCTACCTCGTGTTCGCTTCGCCGAACTACCAAGTGCTGCGTTGAAGAGGCCCGCGATGAACTCCCACTCGAACGACAACGACTTCCTCGTCTCCAACCGCCGCCGCTGGCTGCAACGCAGCGGTGCCACGCTCGCCGGTGCGCTCGGCATGGGCAGCGTCGGCAACCTGATGCTGATGCCGCGCAGCGCGCGCGCGGCCGACTACAAGGCGCTGGTCTGCGTGTTTCTCTACGGCGGCAACGACGGCCTCAACACCATCGTGCCGACCGACACGGCGCGCTACGCGCAGTACGCCGGCGTGCGCAAGGGCCTGGCGATTCCGCAGGCGAGCCTGGGCGCGCTGGCCGGCGTGAACTACGGCCTGCACCCGTCGCTCTCGGCCCTGGCCCCGGTCTGGGCCGACGGCAAGCTCGCGCCGGTGTTCAACGTGGGCCCGTTGCACCAGCCGCTCACGAAAGCGCAGTACCGCGCCGCCACACCCAATTCGGCGAGCGTGCCCGACAGCCTTTTTTCGCATTCCGATCAGCAGATCCTGTGGGAAACGGGCACGGCCGATTCGCTCACCCGCACCGGCTGGGGCGGCCGCGCCGCCGAAGCGCTGGCGACGGTGAACCCGGTGATCTCGGTCGCGGGCACGGCGCGCTTCGGCTTGTCGAGCCTGCAAACGCCGCTGGTCTTGCCAGGCCCGGGCGCCACCTTTGGCGCTTACGGCATGCAGCCCGCCGATCTGGCGTGGGCGCCCAACGCAGCGCGCAAAGCCGCCATCGACGCGCTCTACGCTCAAGCGCAAGACGTGACGCTGGGCGACGCCTACACGCAGGCCCAGCGCAATGCGTTCACGATGTCGGAGCGTCTCGGTGCACTCGTCAAGGTGACACCGGGCGGTGCCGGCGCCTCGGCCGTGATCGACGCCGCCTTCGCGCCGATCACCGTGTCGGGGAAGATCACCACGCCGCTCGGCAACCAGCTCTACCAGATCGCCAAACTGGTGGCGAACAACGCCACGGTGCAGGGGAACAAGCAGGTGTTCTTCGCCTCGATGGGTGGCTTCGACACCCACGCCAACCAGGTCGTGACCGGCAGCCCGACCGAAGGCGAACACGCGAAGCTGCTGAAGGGCCTGGGCGACGCGCTCGGCGCCTTCTACGGCGCGCTCAAGGGCCTCGGCCTGGGCGACGCCGTGACCACCTTCACGCAGAGCGATTTCGGCCGCACCTTCGCCACCAACAACAGCACTGGCACCGACCATGCCTGGGGCAACCAGCACCTCGTGCTGGGCGGCGCGGTGAAGGGCGGAGCCACCTACGGCACCTACCCCGAGCTGGCGCTCGGCGGCAACGACGACGTGGGCAAGGACAGCTGGGAGCTGCAGGGCCGCTGGATCCCGACCACCTCGGTCGACCAGTACGCGGCCACGCTGCTGGGCTGGTTCGGCGCCAATGAATCGCAGCTCGACAGCGTGCTGCCGAACCTCGCCAACTTCGGCACGGCGCGCAAGCTCGCGTTCCTCTGAACAGACGGCAGCGGCCCGCCCGCGCGCCAAAATAGTTGACGCCCAGACCGGTCTCGCCCTCAAGCGCGGGCCGTGCCTGCCGAAGACAACTCAACTCGGGCCCGAGCCGATCGGCGCCCGATGGGCAGCACTTTCCGCTGCGCGTGCTTTGAGACTCGCGCCATGACGCTCTTCACCTCTTCGACCCTCTGCGCCCGCCCGATCGGCGCTCGACCGCTGCAGCCCGCACGATGAGCGTGCACGCGCCATCCCTGGCCGGGCACCGGCGTCGCATTGCGCTGCTGGTGCTGGCCGCGCTGCCGATGCTGTGCCTTTCGGTGTGGGCGGTGCGCCTGCCCACGAGTTATGTCGGGCTGACGTTCACGCAATGGCACACGCTGCTCGAATTCGCCTCGATGCTGGTGTGCGGCGCCGTCGCCACGGTGGCCTGGAACGCGCGCGAGCTCGAAGTGCCACGCAGCGTGCACATGCTCGGCAGCGCCTGCGCCGGTGCGCTGCTGCTCGATCTCGCCCACACGCTGTCGTTCCCGGGCATGCCCGATCTGGTCACCGAGAACAGCTCGACCAAGTCGGTGGCACTGTTCATGGCGAGCCGCCTGCTGATCGCGCTGGCGCTGCTCGGCGTGGCGGCGCTGCCGTGGCAGCTCGACCACGCGCGGCGCTGGGTGCGCTGGGTGCCTTTCGGGGTGGCCGCCTACGTGCTGGGCGTGTGCACCTGGGTGATCGGCTGGCCGCACAGCGTGCCGGCCCTGGTGCTCGACGGCCACTCGCTGAGCCTGGTGAAACAGCTGAGCGAGTACCTGCTCGTCGCCGTGTTCCTGCTGGCCAGCGTGCACTTCATGCGGCGCCTGAAAGCGCCGCAGCCTTTCGACGTGGCCTCGCTGCTGTGCGCGGCCGTGCTGATGGCCATCGGCGAAATGGTGTTCACGCTGTACACGCGGCTGACCGACCTCGCGCTGGTGGTCGGCCACCTCTACAAGGTGCTGGGTTTCTGGATGGTCTACCGCACCATCGTGGCCGACAGCATTCGCTCGCCCTACCAGCGCCTGGCCGCCTCGCGCGAGCGCCTGCACCAGAGCGAAGAAGAACTGCGCACGATCACCGACAACATCCCCGCGCTGGTCGCCTTCGTCGACAAGGAACAGCGTTACCAGTTCGTGAACCGCAACTACGAGCGCTGGCTCGGCATGAAGCCGGAGCAGATGATCGGCAAGACCGCACAGCAGATCTACGGCGTGGCCAACTACGCCCGGCTGCAGCCGTGCCTGGAGAAGGCGCTGGCGGGCCAGACCTTCGACACCGACCACCGCGTCGTCGGCGTGCGCGGGGCGATCGGGCGCTGGTTCAACATCATGTACATGCCCAAGGTCGGGGCCGACGGCAGCGTCTCCGGCATCTATGTTCTGGGCAGCGACATCACCGACCGAAAAGAAGCCGAGAACCGTGCCCTCTTCCTGGCCGAGCACGACGAGCTGACGACGCTGCCGAACCGCGCCGCGTTCCAGTCGGCGGTGGGCAAGGCGCTGGCCTACAGCGTCAGCGACTCGAGCCAGTTCGCGGTGATCTTCGTCGACGTGGACCGCTTCAAGGTCATCAACGACACGCTCGGCCACGCCGCCGGCGACCACCTGCTGCAGACGCTGGCCGAGCGCATGAAACAAGTGGTGCGTGGCAAGGACCTGGTCGCACGCATGGGCGGCGACGAGATGTGCCTGCTGCTGCACGACGTGCGCGACGCCACCCACGCCAGCGAAATCGCCGAGCGCGTGCTCGCGGCGCTGAAGGTGCCGGTCGAGTTGCGCAGTGGCATCCAGCACCACGTGACCGTCTCGGCCGGCGTGGCGATCTTTCCGCAGGACGGCACCGATGTCGAAACGCTGCTGCGCCATGCCGACATCGCGATGTACCGCGCCAAGGCGGCCGGCCGCGACGGCTTCGCGCTGTTCGGCGAGCACGACGGCAAGCCCGCCGAAGCGCGGCTCAACCTCGAGCTCGAATTGCGCACCGCGATCGACGCAGAACAACTCGTGCTGCACTACCAGCCACGGGTCGACGTGGTCTCGGGCCTCCCGCTCGGCATGGAAGCGCTGGTGCGCTGGCAGCACCCGAAGCGCGGGCTGCTGTCGCCGGCGCACTTCATCGACATCGCCGAAGAAACCGGCCTGATCGTGCCGATGGGGGCGTGGGTGTTGCACCAGGCGGGGCAGGCGCTGCGCCGCCTCGAACACGGCGGCGCGCCGGGGCTGACGATGTCGATCAACGTCAGCGCGCGCCAGTTCAAAAGCCCGCGGCTGGTGGACGAAGTGGCCACCATGCTCAGCGCCTGCGGCTGCGCGCCGCACCAGATCGAGCTCGAGCTGACCGAGAGCGCGGTGATGGACCAGCCCGACCTCGCCGAGGCCACGATGCGCCGGCTCAAGAGCCTGGGCGTGCGCCTGGCGATGGACGACTTCGGCACCGGTTATTCCTCGCTCGCTGCGCTCAAGCGTTTCCCGGTCGACTGCGTGAAGATCGACCGCTCGTTCGTCAACGACATTCCGGCCGACCCGGGCGACGCCGCCCTCACCCGCGCAATCATCGCGATGGGCCACTCGCTCGGCCTGCACGTGGTGGCCGAAGGGGTGGAGCGGCGCGACCAGCTCGATTTCCTGCGCGCCGAAGGCTGCGACGAATACCAGGGTTACTACTTCGCCAAGCCGATGCCCGAAGCGGCGGTCACAGCGCTGCTGACGAAGATGCTGCGCCTGGAGATCGCCGACACCGTCCCGATGGAGCTTTCGCCATGAAGCGCTGGCAGTCGTTGGGTTCGGTTTTGATGCTCGTGCTCGCGTGCGTGCCGATGCTGGGGTTCGTACCCACCAGCCGGGCCGCGAGCCCGGACGCCGACGACACGACCCAGCGCATCCTGGCCCTCGAAAGCCTGGGCCGCGCCCGCCCGGGCGAAGCCGCCGAGCAGCTCGAACAGCTGCGCGCCACGACCGCCGAGTTCAGCCCGCAACGGCTCGAGCTGCTCACGGTGCAAGGCCTGATGCTCGCGGTCGCATCGCAGGCCGAAGCGGCCGAGCGCGCGGCCGTGCAGCTCGATGCCTGGAGCAGCAAACCCGGCGCGCCGCTGGGCGCCGAAGCCGCCGCCGCCACGCTGCTGGTGCGGGCCCGCTCGACCGCGCGCAGCGGCAACCTGCAGCAGGCCGACGCGATGCTGCAGAAGGCAATGAACCACCTGCCGGCCACGCTGTCGGCGCGCGACCGCTGGCGTTTCGTGACGGCGCTCGGCTACATCAGAAACGAATCGGGCAAGCTCGAAGACGCGGTGCGGCTGAACCACGAGGCGCTCGCGCTGGCCGACCAGCAAGCCGAACCCTGGCGCCAGGCGGAAGCGCGCAGCTCGCTCGCCTACAGCTACTACAACGCCAGACAATACGAGCGGGCACGCGCGCTGAACAACGAAGCGCTCGCACTCGCCACGCAGGCGCAAGACCCGGTCTCGCTCGCACGCGCCCACAACACTGCGGCCATCGTGCTCGACGGCCTGGGTGATGTGCAGGGTGAACGGCGTTCCTTCGAACTCGCGATCGACAACGCGCGCCGCGCCGGCGCGAAGATCCACGAAGTGCAGTACCTCGCCAACCTGGCCGACTTCTTCCTGAAGAACGCCGACTACAAGACCGCGCTGGCTCAGGCCGAACGTGCGCTGCCGCTGGCGCGCGAGCTGAAAGACAGCAGCAGCGAAACGGTGGCGCTGGCCAACATCGGCCTGGCCCACATCTCGCTGCAGCACCTCGACCTCGGCAAACGTTATGTGCGCGAGGCCATCGCGATCGACGAAAAACGCGGCTCGGTGAGCGGTGTTTCCGATCTCGTGCGCGAACTCGGCGTCTACCTCGAAAAGGCCGGCGACATGGCCGGCGCCGTGGCCGCCTACCACCAGCACCGCCACCTGGACGCGGGCATCCTGCGCAACGACCAGCAAAAAGCCATTCTCGCGATGCAGGAGCAGTACGACGCCGACGGCCGCACCCGTGCACTCGCGCTGCTGAACCGCGAAGGCCAGATCAAGGCCGAACAGCTGCGTCGGCGCGACCTGCAACAGCGCATGTGGTGGCTGCTCGCGGCGGCCTTCATGCTCTCGTTCGCGGTGGTGACGCTGCTGGTCCGGCGCGTGCGCCAGACCAACCGGCTGCTCTCGAGCAGCAACGAAAAGCTGAAGGTGCAAAGCGAACGCGACCCGCTGACGGGCCTGGCCAACCGGCGCCACTTTCAGGCCGTGATGCGCCAGCTCGCCGACGACGGCAAGCTGAGCGGCACGGTCTACCTGATCGACATCGACCACTTCAAGAACATCAACGACCGCCACGGCCACGGCGCGGGCGACGCGGTGCTGGTCGAAGTGGCGCGGCGCCTGCGCGACACGCTGCGCGAGCAGGACCTGATCGTGCGCTGGGGCGGCGAAGAATTTCTGGTGGTGGTTCAGTCGCTCGGGGCCGAGCAGGTCGACACGCTCGCGCAGCGCATGCTGGCTGCGCTCGACCACGCCCCGGTGACCGCCGGGGTGCACCACATCGCGGTGACCGGCTCGATCGGCTTCGCCACGTTCCCGATCGGCCCGGCTTCGCTGCGGGTCTCGTGGGAGCGTGCGATCAACCTCGTCGACACCGCCATGTACCTGGCCAAGGCACACGGCCGGAACCGGGCTTACGGCGTGCGTCTGTTGCAGGCGCGCGATGAAGCGGCGCTGGAAGAGATCACACGCTCGCTCGAGTCGGCCTGGCGCGACGGGCAGGTCACGCTGACCTTGCTGCAAGGGCGCACACCGATGGCGGCGGCGGCATGAAGGCGACCCGGCTCATCGCCGCGCTGGGGCTGTGCCTCGTCATGCAAACGAGCGCGGCGGGCACCGCCTTCGTGCGCGACCCGTTCGACGAGCAGGTCGACGCCCTCGTGCGCGAAGGTTTCGAGCGCCCCGCGCAGGCGCTTGTCACACTGAAACAGTTGCAGCTCGAACACGCTGCGGTGCCCGACGAAGTGCGGGTGCTGCTGCAGGCCATCGGCAGCATCGAAGCGCGCACCGGTGGCGCCGTGCGGGCCGGTGCGGCCGCCGAGCAGTTGCTCGCGCTGGCAAGCGATGGCCCGGGCAGCCGGGCCGTGGCGGCCTCGAATCTGGTGCGTGCGATGGTGGCCGAAAACGCCGGCCAGCCCGACGTGGCGGCCGCGTTGGCACAGTCGACCCTGGCGGCCTTCGAGGCCGGCTGCCCCGGGGCCGCACCGAACCCGGCCGGCCCCGAGACACGCAGCTGCGACTACCGTTCGGCCTGGCGGGTGCGGCAACTGTTGGCACAACGTGCGATGAGCATGGGCGTGCCGGCCACCGCCACCATCCACACCCAGGCCGGGCTGGCACTGGCCGAGTGGGCCGGCGACGCACGCCGCCAGTCGAGCAACCTCAGCACGCTCGCCATGCTGGCCCAGGGCCGCGGTGAGCCGGGCACGGCGCAGCGTTTGATGGGCCATGCCAAACGCCTCGCGGCCCAGACCGGCGACCCGGTGCAGCGCGCTGGCGTCAGCGGCGGCGAAGCCCGGCTCGCCAGCATGCAAGGCGACCACAAGGCCTCGCTCCAGGCCTGGGAAGAGGCGCTCGCGCTTGCGGTGCAAGCGAACGCGCCGCGCCTCGAGGCGCAGATGCTGACCAACCTGAGCGATGCCTACTCGCGCCTCGCCCGCCCTGCCGACGCCTTGCGGGCCGCCGAGCGCGCGCTGGCGATCGTGCGCCGCCACAGCGACCTGCGCGGGGAGCGGGTGTTGATCAACAACATCGGCATCGCCAAGATCGGCCTCGGCCGCATTGCCGAAGGCCGGCTCGATCTGGCGCGTCTGCTGGAGATGTGGCAACAGAGCGGCGAGGCGGGGCGCCAGGCCGAAACCCTGCTCGAATTCGGCGAGGCCCTGGCCGCCGCCGGCGACGCGCGCGGTGCACTCGAGCTCTACCACCGCGAGCGTGCACTCAGCGCCGAGCTGATGCGCATGAACCGCAGCGCCGCACTCAAGGATCTGCAGACCCGCAACGACGCCGAAGCGCGCCAACGCGACATCGAGCTGCTCGGCCGCGACAACGCGCTGAAGACCGAAGCACTGGCGAATCGCGACCTGCTGCAGCGCCTGTGGTGGTTGCTGGCGGCGGTGATGCTGCTCGCGATCGTGCTCGTGACCCTGCTGTACCGGCGCGTGCGCGACACCCATCAGAAGCTCGCTGCCAGCCATGTACAGCTGCAGACCCAGAGCGAGCGCGACCCGCTGACCAACCTCGCGAACCGCCGCCACTTCCAGGCCGTGATGGAAGCGGCGACCGGGCGCGACGGCCAGAGCGTCGGCTTCGAAGGGGCGCTGCTGCTGGTCGACATCGATCACTTCAAACGTGTCAACGACGTGCACGGCCACGGCGCCGGCGACCAGGTGCTGGTCGAGGTGGCCAAACGACTGAATGAAGCGGTGCGCAGCGACGACCTGGTCGTGCGCTGGGGTGGCGAAGAGTTCCTGATCCTCGCGCCGCGCGCCGCGCCGGAGCAGGCCGAGCAGATGGCCGCTCGTGTGCTGCGCATCCTGGGCGAGACGCCGATCACGGTCGGCACCGAGTCGCTGCGGGTCACGGCCTCGATCGGCTACGCGCGTTTTCCGCTGCCGCCCTACAGCGCCGAAGTGCCCTGGGAGCAGGCGATCAACCTGGCCGACATGGCGCTCTACACCGCCAAGAACCAGGGCCGCAACCGGGCCGTGGGCATGGTGAGTTCGACGGCCTCGACGCGCGAGGCGCTGCGCAGTCTCGAGGCCGACTTCGATCAGGCCTGGCGGGAGGGCCGTGTCACGCTGCTGCAAACGCCGGGGCCGCAAGCGCAAGACACCTTGCGGGCCGCCTGACGGTGTGACTTGCGCGGGCCGGCGACGGCGCGCCCCCGTTCACTCTTTCGCCGGAGCCGGGTCCAGCGTGCAGAAACCGAGCGCGGCCATGTTGGAAGTGCAAGCCGCCGGTGCAGCGGCCGGCCGGGCGGCTGCACGTGCCTTGCTGCCTTTTGGCGCGGCCACAGGACCATTGGACTGGCCAGCCTTCGACCCGGCAGCGGCGCCGTTCGGGTGTATGACGAGTGCACTCTCGGGCACCACTTCCAGAGGCGGGAACGACAGTCGCACGCGGTCCGGCGCGTCGTCGTTCGCCGACACCGAGAAGGGCCGCTCGGGAGACTCGGCGAGCCGCGGCATCAAGGGAGTGCTGGGCGTGACGGGCGCTGGCGCAGCGCTCGCAGGCCTGGGCGCCGGCGCGCGCCACCACAGCGCGGCCGCCGCGCCCACGAGCGTCAGGCCTGCGATTGCAGCGATCACTCGCAAGCGGCGCGACGGCAGCGGCCGGGCCGCGGCCAACGGGCCCGTGCCTTCGACGAACAAGGTGAGCACCGGCAGGTCGGCCGTGTTCAGCGGGGCCACTGCATCGGCCACGGCCTGCACCGACGCGGGGTCGCCAGCACGCGAGACCAGGTGCAAACCGGGTCGGCCTTCGGCCAGCGGAACAGCCCGTGCCACGGGTTCCGGGGGGCGCTCGGTCACGGGCTCTGCAGCGACCGCGGCCTCGAAGCGCCCGAACAGTCGCAGATCGGTGTCGCAGCCCCAGCACAAGGCTGCCGAGCGGCCGTTGAGCGTGCCGCACCGCGGGCAAGGAACAAGGTGGGGCGCGTGGGCCGCAACGCCCGATGGCGGCGCCCGGAGCGGCTCGCCATGCGCAGGCCCGCGCTCGGGCTGCGTGCCGATGACCGGCGGCACGCCGTGCGGCAAGGCGCCGCCGGGTTCGGGTCGGCGAGCCGAAGTCATGACGCAGCGTTCATTTGCAGCCACTCGCTTTCACGCAGGTCGATCGTGACCCGGGGCGCAGAAGTTACCTTGTTTCGGGGCACGCTCCACTCCCTAGAACGCTAACGCGCCCCGGGCGCAGCGTCGGCCTCGGCCTTTGCGCGAAGCGCCCGCTGCGCCGCCGCCTCGCGCAAGGCCTTGAGCTTTTCGCGCGGGTCTTCCTTGGCAACCACTTCGTGCAGTTTCATCTCGCCGATGAAGCGGCTCGGCATGCCCAGCACGAAGTCGCGCCCGCGCTTGCGGCGCTTGAGCGTGCTCACCGCGAGCGAGGTGCGCGCACGGGTGATGCCCACGTACATCAGCCGGCGCTCTTCTTCGAGGCGCTGCGCGGTCATGTCGTCGTCTTCGCTGCGAAACGGCAGCAGGCCTTCGTTCACGCCGACCAGCATCACGTGCGGCCACTCCAGTCCCTTCGCAGCGTGCAGCGTGCTGAGCGTGACCACGTTCTGGTCGTCGCCGCGCTCGGCCAGGCTGATGATGATCGAGATGGTCTGCGCCACGTCGAGCACGCTTTTTTTCTCGGTCTCGAACGAAGCGCCGCCGTCGTTTTCGATCTCGCCGCCGCAGCGCTTGGCGATCCAGTCGATGAAGTCGAGCACGTTGCTCCAGCGCGCCGCCGAGATCTTCTCGCTGTCTTCGCCCTCGTAGAGGTGCTTTTCGTAGTCGATGTCTTTCAGCCAGCCGAGCAGCAGCACTTTCGCGTCTTCGGCGCCGGTGGTGTGGCGGGCGCGGAACTCCAGGTCGTTCACGTAGCGGCCGAACTCGTGCAGCGAGCCGACCGCACGCGCGCTCAGGGCCGTGCCCAGGCTCTCGGCGAAGAGCGCATCGAACAGGCTCTTCTTCCACTTGCCGGCGAACTCGGCCAGGCTCGTCAGCGTCTGGTGGCCGATGCCACGCTTGGGCGTGTTGACAGCGCGAAGAAACGCGGGGTCGTCGTCGTTGTTGACCAGCAGGCGCAGCCAGGCACACAGGTCCTTGATCTCGGCGCGGTCGAAAAAACTCTGGCCGCCCGAGACCTTGTAAGGAAGACTCGCCTTGCGCAGCGCTTTTTCGAACACACGCGCCTGGTGGTTGGCGCGGTAGAGCACCGCGAAATCCTTCAACTCGACCTCGGCACCCCCAGCCACCGAAGCACCCGCCGTGCCGCCACCGCGCAGCGCCTGAATGCGCGCGACGGCCCGCTCGGCTTCGTGCTCTTCGTCGTCGCTCTCGATCAGGCGCACCGGTTCTCCATCACCGAACGCGCTCCAGAGTTTTTTCTCGAACAGCTTCGGGTTGTTGCCGATCACCATGTTGGCGGCGCGCAGGATGTTGCCGGTGGAGCGGTAGTTCTGCTCCAGCGCGATGACCTTGAGCGTGGGGTATTCCTGAGGCAGGCGCTTCAGGTTGTCGATGGTGGCACCACGCCAGCCGTAGATGCTCTGATCGTCGTCGCCCACGGCCGTGAACAAGGCGCGCTCGCCGACGAGCGACTTGAGCATCTCGTACTGGATCGTGTTGGTGTCCTGGTATTCGTCGACCAGCACGTAGCGCAAGGTGTCTTGCCACTTGCTGCGGACTTCTTCGTCGCGCAGCAAGAGCTTGTGCGGCAAGCCGATCAGGTCGTCGAAGTCGACCGCCTGGAACGCGGCCAGGCGCTCTTCGTAGCGCTGCATCACGCGCGCCGCCACCTGCTCGTCGGCATTGCTCGCGACGGCTTGCGCCTGCTCGCTGTTCAGGCCCTGGTTCTTCCAGCCGCTGATGGCCCACTGCCAGCGCCGCGCGAGCGCGTTGTCGGTGCTGGCGCCGGCGTCTTTCAGGATGGAGAGCACGTCGTCGCTGTCGAGAATGCTGAACTGCTCTTTGAGGCCGAGGCGGCTGCCGTCCACACGCAGAATGCGCACGCCGAGCGAGTGAAAGGTGCTGATGACGAGGTGCTTCGCCGCACGCGCACCGACCAGTTCCTTGGCGCGCTCGCGCATCTCTTGCGCTGCCTTGTTGGTGAAGGTGATCGCGGCAATCTGGCCCGGCGCGTAACCGGCCTGCAGCAGGCGTGCGATCTTGTGCGTGATCACCCGCGTCTTGCCCGAGCCCGCGCCGGCGAGCACCAGGCAGGGGCCGCTGAGGTGGTGTACTGCTTCGAGCTGGGCGGGGTTGAGAGAAGGCGGGGGCGAGGACACGGAAGCAGAGGGTGGCGGCGGGCCGCAAGGCGTCGGATCATAGCGGGCCTCGCAGCGCCCTCGTCGAGGCAGAGTCCACCCACCCCAGGCCGGCACCGTGTGGGCGAATGTCACAAACGTGTGCGCCCCGGACACGATTGCGCCCATGCCGGGCGACTTCTTGGGCCGTATCGCGGTCTGGATCGCGCGCCCTGGCACCGGCCGAGGCGGTGGCGCGGAATACTGCGCTCCAACAACTCTTGCGTTGTGGGCCCGCAGCTCGACCCGAGCGGCAACAAGGCCGCGCCGCGCAGCCCAGCCGGAACCCGCCATGGTCACCTTTCAGAGCATTCGCAAAACCTTCCTGCCGAACAGCGGCGTCAGGCCCGCTGCGCCTGATCTGGAGGCGCTGCGTGAGCTCTGCTTCACGCTGCTGGCCGACGTACCGGCGTCGGACCGCAAGGCGATGCTGTTGCGCATCGAGAACATGCGCCGCGCCGAGGACACCTGGTATTTGCGCGGCGCGCTGTTCGACGTGATCTCGCTCTTTCACGGCGAGGCCACGGCCCGCGAGCGGCTGGCGACGCTGGACGAACAATTGCGCTGAGCGGCACCGCGGCAGCGGCTTGCGATACTTGCGGTCGATGCAAGCGATCCTGACCGTCACGATTCCCTTCTTCGCGCTGGTGCTGCTGGGCTACTTCGCGGCGCAGCGGCGCTGGATGCCGGAATCGGCGATCCCCGGGCTGAACGCCTACGTGCTGTATTACGCGCTGCCGTGCATGCTGTTCAGGTTCGGCTCGAGCATGCCGTTCGCGCGGCTCATCGACCCGCTGCTGATCGCGCTGTACACGACCTGCGCGTTGCTGATGATCGCGATCACGGTCGCGGTGACGCTGCGCCGCCGCGAAGGCGGCCCCGGCGTCGATCTGAAAGACGCTTCTTTCGGCGCGCTGGTCGCGGCCTTTCCCAACGCCGGCTTCATGGGCGTGCCGCTGCTCGTGGCGCTGCTCGGCGACAACGCGGCCGGCCCGGTGATCGGCGCGATCCTGGTCGACCTGATCCTGACCAGCACGCTGTGCCTCGCGCTGGCCCAGGCAAGCGGCCACCGTTCGGTCGGCGACGACCAGCGTTCGATGCTCGCCGCCGCCGCCCTGTCGCTGCGCGGCGCTCTGACCAACCCGCTGCCGTGGGCGATCGTCATCGGCGCCTTGTTCGCTGCACTCGACCGCGAACTGCCGGGGCCGATCGCGCAGATCGTGCGCATGCTCGGCGAATCGGCTGCGCCGGTGGCCTTGTTCACGATCGGCGCGGTCTTGTCGCGCGCCGGCCGGCATGGGCACTCGAAAACGCCGCCGCGCGACTATGTTCCAGTCGCGCTGCTGAAGCTGGTCGTGCACCCGGCACTGATCTTCGGCATCGGCGCGGGTGCGACGGCGCTCGGCGCGCCGGTGTCGACCTTCGGCTTGATGGTGCTGACGCTGGTGGCCGCCCTGCCGAGCGCGAGCAACGTCTCGGTGCTGGCCGAGCGTTACGGCGCCGACAACGGCCGCGTGACGCGGATCATCATGGCCTCGACCGTGCTCGCTTTCGCGAGCTTCTCGGTGCTGGCCTGGCTGTTCGGGGTGGGCGCAGCGGCGAAGTGACAGTACTCGGCGCAACGCCGGGTTGAAGCTGCTGCAGGCGCCCGGGTTTCACCGGATGTCGCCACCGCTCTCATCGGCTACTGTATACAGAGTACAGAATCTCCAATGACCGCCCAACTCGTCAAACTGCAAGCATCGCCCGACCTCGTCGACCAGGTCTACCAGGCGCTGCTCGACGCGATCAGCGACGGCTCGCTCGCCCCCGGCGCGCGCATCACCCAGGAAGACCTGGCCGAGCGGCTCGCCGTCTCGCGCCAGCCGGTGCTGCAGGCGCTGCGCTTGTTGAAAAAAGACGGCCTCGTGTCCGACGCGCCCGGCCGCGGCCTGCTGGTCGCACCGCTCGACGCCGGCTGGATCGCCCACACCTACCAGGTGCGCGGCGCGCTCGATGTGCTCGCCGCGCGCCTGGCCGCCAAACAACGCGCCCTGCTCGACCCGCGCCTGATCGAACAAGGCCGGCGCGCTGCACGCGGGCGCAACGTCAAGGCCATGATCGAAGCCGACATGGCGTTCCACAGCGCGATCTACGCCGCCTCGGGCAACCCGCTGATCGAGGCGACAGCGCAGTTGCACTGGGTCCACCTGAAGCGTGTGATGGGCGCCGTGCTGCAGGTCTCGGCCCAGCGCGAACCGATCTGGGACGAACACGCCGCGATCGCCGGGGCAATAGGCGCCGGCGATGCGAAGCTCGCCGTCCGACTCATCGAACAACACGGCGAGCACGCCAGCGAAACCTTGCTGGCGCGGCTCGGCGCCGTTCTCAACCCCCCCTCTAGGAGCAGCTCATGAAACTCAGCGCAGCCCAGCACGAACAGTTCGACCGCGACGGTTACCTTTTCTTCCCGGCCCTGTTCAACGCCGACGAAACCCGAACGCTGACCGATGCCGTGCCCGAGATCTACAGCCGGCGCGAGGCCTACAACGTGCGCGAAAAAGGCAAGGACGCGGTGCGCACCAACTTCGCCGCGCACATGTACAGCGAGCCTTTCGCCAAGCTGGCGCGCCACCCGCGCATGGTCGGGCCGGTGCAGGAACTGCTGGGCGAAGAGCTCTACATGCACCAGTTCAAGATCAACGGCAAGATGGCCTTCGAAGGCGACGTGTGGCAGTGGCACCAGGACTACGGCACCTGGCTCAACGACGACCAGATGCCGACCGAGCGTGCGATGAACGTGGCGATCTTTCTCGATGACGTGAGCGAGTACAACGGCCCGCTGATGTTCATTCGCGGCAGCCACAAGCGCGGCGTGATCGACGCGAAGCACGACCTCACGACCACGAGTTACCCGCTGTGGACCGTCGACAACGCGCTGATCGCCCAACTGGTCGAGCGCTCGGGCGGCTCGGGCAGCTTCGACGCGCAGGGCCGGCACGTCGACGGCGGCATCATCTCGCCGAAGGGCCCGGCCGGCTCGATGATCCTGTTCCACAGCTGCCTGGTGCACGCCTCGGGCGCCAACCTTTCGCCGCACAACCGGGTCAGCGTCTACCTGAGCCTGTGCGCGGTCAGCAACC